>NBMI01000091.1 GCA_002085445.1 Candidatus Parabeggiatoa sp. nov. 2 | reverse complement strand
TTTTAATCAAAGCGAGTGAGCGTATGCTAACTCATTGTTTTTATTAATAATTTTGTATTAGTGACACTTTTATAAAACGTGATAAATCAATGTGTATCGAAAAGCCGATTGAGTGATTATAAATTCCTTATACTCGATGTTCAAGTTTTTTTTACTTCGGTATAACGGAAAGCGATGGCTTATAATAAAGGATAAATCTTCCCAAGCTGTGAGTGAATAAGTCTTAGCCTCATTCATGTCGAGGTGAAACGGAACGACATTTTGACTTTTGAGTTTGGTGCAACCTAATCCTTTATTATAAGTAATCCCTGTAGTTATAAATGGTTTAAAAAAAAACTTGAACATTGAGTTATATACAATGTAGGGGCAATCCTTTATGGTTCCCCTTTTCGACTAAAAACTGACATGTTCGAGTTTCTTAATATAAGGAGGCACAAAATTTCCGTTTATGGATAGGCGGAATTATATTTTTATGGATTTGGTTTGTCATTTTGGTAGTCCTAAATAAGTAGTGATTTTGGAGTCCAAAAGCTTTAGCTTTTGGCAAGGGGCCCCCCTAAAGCTGAAGCTTTGGACTCCATCACGACATTTATAGCCGGGTAGCCCACCGCTCAAGCTGCTTGAAATCAAATGAATGGGGCCAGCAAACGGTTACGGGCATTATCAAATTAATTGATTTGTGTTTGCCCACCCTACCTGGCTTGATAATTAAAGTATTGGCCCCCATTATTAAAATATACACCTATATTTTACGCGGTTTATAGGAGGTAGGCGTATAATTAGGCAGTTGATGTTGTAATACGACCCAACTATATGATAAAACACTTAACTCTTAAATTAAGTTATACTTGGCTACCAACATTATATACGTTAAATAACAAAGAAAATTAAATAATGCTAATTATCAATGAACGTTACGTTCTTTTCAAAAAACCGCACTCAGTAGGTGGTATGGCGGAAGTTTATAGTGCAACCGACATGGAAAATGATCAAAAGCGCGTTGCCGTAAAACTATTTAGACATGGAAGTATCGAAGACGATGTTATAGCTGAATCTTTTCGGCGTGAAACACAAGCTTTCAAAGAGTTAGAACATCCTAATATTGTCAAACTCTTTGATGCCGGAATTGATAAAGACACTGAACATTATTTCCTTGTCCTCGAATGGATGGAAAAGGATTTATCAACATTTTTAAAAGAATTTCCATCGACAGAGTGGGACTCGTTTTGGGAAAGGATAGCTTGTCCTCTTTTAGAAGCGATGGCATTTTCTCACGCCCGTACATGTGTTCACCGTGATATTGGTCCGAGTAATATCCTAATTGATAGTGAAGGTAAACCAAAACTGGCTGACTTTGGTATTTCTAAGATTAAAAGATTTTTTCAGCCAACTATCACTTTGATGCAGTATGGACACCGCCCTTTTACGCCAAAAGAAGAGGATGATGGTTCATATAGCTATACTCGTGATGTTTTTAGTTTTGGTGTTGTCGTATTGAAGTCTTTAACGAAAGTTAATCTGACTGATTACGATGATATTCCTAAAGCACTCGCTGAGTTTAATGCGCCTGAAAAAGTGATTCAAATTATTGAACAGGCGGTTTCAAATAACCCTGAAGAGCGTCAACAAAACGCTGAAGTCTTACTCGCTCAACTAAAAGCAGTTCAAGGGCAACGTTTAGAAGTCACTGAACAATACACTTGTTATCTTATTTTGACTAATAAGGTATTGAATAATCTTCAGAATGTACTTCATATCTCATCAGAAGATGAAATTGAAACCATTATTTCTGACGATCTGAATGCTGTTTGCGGTATTGAGGTTTATAGAAAGGCTAAGGCTGAAGAATTTCATTATAGTATTTCTGGTGCAAATTACAGTTATCATGTTAAGGTAGATTCGAGAACTTCAAATCACTTGGTTATCCTTAACGCTAATCCTTTTTCTAGTGCTTTGCTTGAAAAAAACCGTGAATATGCTTGGTGTCCTCAAACATATCAGTTTAAGATTGGAAAACCATTGAGTACCAGTGAAGGTGAAGATGTTATCCGAAACCTTCAAAATGAGGTGGAAACTAACGATGCTAACTTAAAGTATAAAAGAGCAGACGCAGAAAAGCAGCGTTTATTCCGAACTTGGGGAGATATTCTGAGAGCCAAATTGGATTGGGAGAAAAAACGCGAGAAACCGCTTAAATATACAAAAGTTGACGTTGATAAAAATCGTGCCACCTTTCAATTGTCAGAGTTGCCGGAAGAAGATATCGCCGGACAACCACGACATGTCACGACCGGTGACAAGAGATTTAGTTTAATACGCGGAGATGTTGAGGAAGTTAATAAAGAAAATCAAACCTTAATTCTCTATATAAAAAACATCAATACCGATGAACCCCTACCACAAAAGGGCCGCTTATTGTTCGACGTTAAGGCAGCGGAAATCGCGCTCAATCGCCAAAAAACAGCGTTGGATGCGATTAAGTTTGATCGTGCGGTGCGTGATGATCTACGCCTTTTACTTGTTGAACCACAAAAAGTGGCTACTCCAACGACAGTAGAAGATATACAGTTTGTTCAACAACTTGATGAGTCACAACAAGAGGTTGTACAAACAGCACTCGGAACACAAGATTTTTTAATTGTGCAGGGGCCTCCCGGGACTGGTAAAACGAGAATGATTACGGAGGTGATCCTAAAAACATTACAAAAAAATCCTGAAACGCGAATTTTACTCAGTTCACAAACCCATGTTGCGTTGGATAACGCATTAGAGCGTATTCAAGAAAATCGCGAGTTAAAGTTAGTGAGAATTGGCAACCATGAAAAGGTTGCTGAAAATATTCATGCCCTCATGTTAGATGAACAAAGGCATCAATGGCAAAAACAAGTTGTTGAAAATGGAGAGCAATTTTTAACTGAATGGGCGACACAACAAGGCTTGTCTAAACAAGATATTGAAAACACAAAAACAGCCATTTTATGGTTACAAATCAAGGATTTATCTTCAAAAATAGCGACTTTTATAGAAAAAAGAGCTGTTCAAGAAGAACAGTTAAATACCATTCGCCCTCAATCTGGTCAATCAAAGAAAAGAGCAAAATTGCCCCCGGAAACGGTTTCAGAAATTCAGTCTCTTGAAAGAGAAATTGCGGATTTCAAGAAAGAAGCAAACTCAAGCAAGAAGGAAAGGACAGAAATTTATGAAAAATTGGGAATTAAAGCCAAGAAACGTGGACAATTCACGCTTGAAACAATTGAAGAAGAAATCAACAAGCTTGTCGATTTGAGCGAACCAAAGATGAAAATGCTGCAACAACGACTTAGCCTTCAAGTAGAGTGGTTTGAACAGTTTGGGCGGAGTGACAAATTTAATGTGCCTTTGCTTAAACGCTCACAAGTTGTTGCTGGTACTTGCATAGGTATTCCTAAAGAAATTCAGGATATAGATTTTGATCTTTGTATTGTTGACGAGGCTTCAAAAGCAACCGCCACAGAAGTATTAGTGCCTATTTCTCGCGCTCGGCGTTGGATATTAGTGGGCGATCCCAAGCAATTACCCCCTTTCAAAGATGAAGCGAGTAGGGATACTGGTTTTTTAAGCCACTATGATCTGGATCAAAGCGATATTGAAACGTTATTTGATTACCTGCTTAAAAAGTTGCCAGAAAGTCATAGCAAAATGCTAAAAATTCAGCACCGCATGGTAAAACCCATTGGCGATTTGATTAGCGACTGCTTTTATGAAGGGGAGTTACAAAGTTCAAAAAGTGACACAGACGAAACGCTACTTGAAATTTTACCGCAATCGGTAACTTGGTTGACTACCACGAGACTTCCTAATCGGAATGAACAATCGGTTAATAAAGCCGACGGAAAAACTTATAATAATGCTTGTGAAGTTAACATTATTGTTCAATTCTTAAAGCAGCTCAACCAAGTTGCTGTAAAAGCGGGTAAACGTTATAGCGTCGCTATATTAACCGGATATTCAGCGCAAGTGAGTTTAATTAATCGTAAACTTGATGCTGAAATCAAAAATGGGCAAGCATTGACAATTGAGTGCAATACAGTTGATGCTTTTCAAGGACGTGAAGCCAACATTGCTATCTATTCTGTGACACGTTCTAACAAAGAAGGCAAAGTTGGTTTTTTACGCGATGTAGAACGATTGAATGTTGCTTTATCTAGGGGGCAAGTTGGATTAGTGATCGTAGGAGATCATTTTTTTTGTAGAACACTCCCTCTTGAGAACCCTTTGCATAAGGTTTTAGATTATATTGAAAATCATCCTAAAAATTGTCAGGTTAAGGAAACATAATGAATTTAGAAAACGCGGAACCAATGGTTGCCGACGAATCAGAAAAACTGGCAAAACAACGTCCCGAAGAAATTGCACGTCGCTACGATAATCGGGCAGGGTATGATCTTGTCAGTTGGAGAAAAGTCGGTTTACCTGTATACAAAATCACGGTTCATGCTTTAATTCAACTGCATAAATCAATTCCGCCGATAGAAGAGTTTGTTTTAAAGACAATCAAAGCGGGCTTATCTTCAGAACAAGAAATTGGCGGTTTGCTGGGCTTGGAGTTTGTTCTTGTCAGAGAGGCAATAATTAATCTGAGAACCAGTGAAGATATCGATCTGATAGCACCTGATCCTTCTTCAAAACAGGTTTGGAAACTCACCCTGAAAGGGGAAAGGACGCTTCGTAATCTCAAAATAGTTGTGCCGCAGGCAAGAACGTTTACTATTCATTTCGACGGGCTTTTATGGCATCCACATTGGTATGGGCAACATTTAGAATCCAGTTTGTTAAAGCCGCGAGAATTAAAACAAGGCATGATAGAGATTTCACCTTGTCAAACCCAAAAGCCTGAATTATCCGATTTAAGCCTGATAGAGGTGGATAGAATTATTGAAAAGATTGAAAGTGAAAGTAGAAGAAAGGTAAAACGAGAACAAGATTTACTGGCTTTAAAAGCCATTGATAGACGAGAACGTCTTTACCAACCAGCGTTAATACTCATATACAAAGCTAAAGAGGGTGGTGGTGATCCTCAAGTTGCATTTGTCATTGATGGTATTTTGTCTGAAAAACATGAGACTGCTTTCGCTCATTCTAATGGAGTCAAGAAACATCGTATTTTTGAATCACTTCGAGTTAGTGATTCACGTCATCTTGTTGAACGAGAATTGGGAACTGATGTTAAGCAATCGTTAGATAAAAGTGAAACGCTGAAAACAGAAGTTACGTCTGTTCAAACTCAAATAGAAAATGTTCAAAAAAATATTGAACAAGTACAAACTGATGAGGAAAAGGTTGCTTTAGAACAAAAGATTGTTGGACTGCAACGTAAAATCGCAGAACTCAAAAAGCAACAAAGTTCTGTTCCTATACGTTGGTTAGAAGTTTACGAACATCGTCCTCTTTTAGAAAAGGTTCTAAACGATAGCAAAGAACGTCTGTTAATTATTTCGCCTTGGATTCGAGCAAGTGCAACTAATAGCAATCTGATTAGACAAATTGAAAAACTCCTTAAAGCCAACGTAAAAGTTTTTATTGGATATGGTTTAGGAGAAGAAGACGAAAAAAACGCTAAAACAGAAGAAAAAATACAAAGATTGGCGCATCGTTACAGTAATTTTTATCTCAAGCGTTTAGGCGATACTCATGCTAAAATTCTCATTTCGGATAAAAAATTGGCTGTTGTCACCAGTTTTAATTGGCTTTCTTTCAAAGGCGATCCAAATAGAGAATTTCGTGATGAAAGAGGGACACTAATCTCTGAACCACAGAAGATTGATGAACTGTTTGATAGTTATATGAAAAGATTTAATGAGCAAGTGTAGCGAGCAAAGCGTAGGGTGCGGGGAGCGCACCTTGCATTTCTGAGGTGTATTCCTTTATGGTGTGTCTGTCAGGTGTGGGCAAATATTTTGGTTGCGCCCACCACCATTGACAGCTAATAAAACATCAAATTCCCAAAAGAAACCAAGAGCAATTAGTCGTTTGACTAGTTGCTCTTTTTTTATGGAAACGTTGATGATTTGATGAGATTTCAATGAAGATATTGTTCAAGTGGTTGTTTATGGCGTTAATCTGTTATACTGAATTTCAGGTTGAAGTTTGCCCGCGATTGACAAATCCGTGATCATCTCGAAGGTGTATGGATTGATAGTGCGTGTCGTCAGGAGAGAGTATGAGTCTGGTGCGTCGTGATGGCATTTTCTGCGTGACTTAGTTTCCCACGTTGGGCGCGTAAATGCCATTAAGGAACGTGCATGAAATAACTTCGACAACTTTTCTTCCAGGTTTTGGAAACCTGTCAGGTTTGATGCGACATTGTGGAAGTTATTTTGTGCATGTTCCTAACTTAAAAAAAAATCATAATAATATCAAATAATTACGCTGATCATTTTAAAAATGGAAAACCATAAGGAATCATTATGAGTGTTGTTATACCTGATAATATTGTTTATTCTACTCGCATGACTGAAGAGGAACTGTTACAAGAAATTGCCATTTTACTGTATCAAAAAGAAAAACTTTCAATGGGACAAGCAAGCGAGCGTAGGATGCGTCCCACGCACATTGCATTTATTCGGTGTATGGATTGATGGTGCATCTGTCAGGTGTGGGCAAATATTTTGGTTGCGCCCCCACCATTGACAGCTAATAAAACCTCAAATTCCCCAAACTTCTAACTTACACGCCCAATAAACCAAGAGCAATTAGCCAGGTAGGGTGGGCAACGTTTTTTTGTTGCCCACCACTCAATTGTCTGAATCAGCCAGGTAGCCAGGTAGGGTGGGTAAGCGGGCGGCACGAACTTTGACTTTATCCACTATCTATCTGCCCGCTTGCCCACCATTTTGGAAATAACAACAAAAAATATTTTGAAATCGGCAACAAAATCTAACTTATCGCCGCCAACACTTAGGTGGGCAAGCGGGCGGATAGAAAATAGCTCAAATTAAATATCGTGCCGCCCGCTTACCCACCCTACTCAGATCCCACTATTTTTGGAATAACAACAAAAAATATTTTGGAACCGACAACAAAATATAACAATCGGAGGCCCAATGTCTAATTATCGCCGCGCTTATGTATTGGGCGGAACCTATTTCTTTACCGTGGTCACTTATCGCCGCCAACACTTGTTTCATGATGAAATGGCACGGCATTTATTGAATCACGCCATTGCTAAAACGCGGCAAAATTATCCTTTTACCGTTGAAGCTTGGGTACTTTTACCTGAACATTTGCATTGTATTTGGACTTTGCCTGAAGGAGATGATGATTTTTCTATTCGCTGGAATTTAATCAAATCTCGCTTTTCTAAGGCTTTACGATTATTAGTAAAAATTGCTAATACTCAAGTGAGACAGTCGTATTAATTTTGGTAAAGTACGAACCCCATCTTTTCACTTTTCAGATAGATAATAGTGGGTTTTGCGTTCGCTCTACCCACCCTACATACTGGTATCGTCCCGACGCTGAGAAACCCCTTTATTCGCCTGTAACGCGGTTTCTGCGGCTTTCATTAAAGGGCAAACACACAGCCCAACGTTGTTGCCCACCATTCAATTGTCTGAATCAGAATTGACAGAAACGCAGTAACGAGCGAAGCGAGATCATTAAAGAATTAACAGAATGAACTAGCCTTTAGTACAACGAATTGAGAAATAAACGAAAAGGAAGGCATGAGTGTTTTTTTTAATTCGTTCATTTCTTAATTCGCTGTACTCAATTTAGAGAATGAATCAACTAAATTAGCAGGTAGTACAACGAATTGAAAAATAAACGAAAAGGAAGGCATAGGTGTTTTTTTTAATTCGTTTATCCGCGCAATTCGCTGTACTCAGTTTATAAACGAAAGGGAAGGCATGAGTATTTTTTTTAATTCGTTTATCCGCGTAATTCGCTGTACTCACGTAATTCGTTTATCGGCCCGTCATTCGTTGTACTTAACACTTAACCAATTCGTTGTACTCAATCAAAGACAACAACAATGAACACACTCAACAACAGTTATACCAAAACACTCGTAGCAATCTTAGGTTTAATGCTAACAACACTCAGCCACGCTATCGACTACACCTATGACGAACTCCACCGTCTTATCAAAGTCAGCTATGCGTCAGGACAAACCATCCACTATACTTATGATGCGGGTGGTAATATTCTCAGTGCTTTAGAATCAACCGATAGCCCACCGCCAACTGGCGACAACCCAACTGTCACAGTAGAATTAAATCAAAGTCGTTATACAGATGGCGATAACTTTCAATTTGAGATTGCATTAAATGGACAGAAAACAGTCGATTTATACGCAGCTATCATCTTGCCCGAAGGTTTTTTCATTACCATCACCGAACCGCAAATTATCAGTGCCGCAAATGCGATAGCTCCCTGGCAACAGAATATCGGAATTAATGGGCAACAATCATTCCGTATATTTAATTACCAGATTCAACCCGTTTTAAGCAAAGGAAAATATACTGCTTGTGGGATATTAGTATCAGCACACGAAACGCCTTTGTTGGATGGTAGTAACTGGCTACATTTTGATTGTCGGGAATTTGAGTTGTTTTAAAGTTGGTGGCACTGGTATCGTGAACACCATAGTACAACGAATTACGCGGATAAAGGAATTAAGTACAACGAATTACGCGGATAAACGAATTAAGTACAACGAATTACGCGGATAAACGAATTAAGTACAACGAATTACGGGCAGATAAACGAATTAAGTACAACGAATTACGCGGATAAACGAATTAAGTACAACGAATTATGGGCCGATCAACGAATTACGGGCCGATAAACGAATTAAGTACAACGAATTACGCGGATAAACGAATTAAGTACAACGAATTACGGGCCGATAAACGAATTAAGTACAACGAATTACGCGGATAAACGAATTAAGTACAACGAATTATGGGCCGATAAACGAATTAAGTACAACGAATTATGGGCCGATAAAGGAATTAAGTACAACGAATTACGCGGATAAACGAATTAAGTACAACGAATTACGGGCCGATAAACGAATTAAGTACAACGAATTACGGGCCGATAAACGAATTAAGTACAACGAATTACGCGGATAAACGAATTAAGTACAACGAATTATGGGCCGATAAAGGAATTAAGTACAACGAATTACGCGGATAAACGAATTAAGTACAACGAATTATGGGCCGATAAACGAATTTATAAATAAGGCCGTCACAGGTAATTTGTTGTACTCAATTCGCTTATCTGCGTAATTAGTGGGCCATTAATAAAATCAGTACCTATCAATTCGACAACCTGGCCCACTTTTGGTAACGCGCAAATTCGCTTATCCGCGCAATTCGTTAGTGGGCCATTAACAAAATCAGTACCTATCAATTCGACAACCTGGCCCACTTTTGGTATCGCACAAATTCGCTTATCCGCGTAATTCGCTGTACTCAATTCGTTTATCCGCGTAATTCGCTGTACTCAATTCGCTTATCCGCGTAATTAGTGGGCCATTAACAAAATCAGTCCCTATCAATTCGACAGCCTGGCCCACTTTTGGTAACGCGCAAATTCGCTTATCCGCGCAATTCGCTGTACTCAATTGCTGTACTCAATTCGTTTATCCGCGTCATTAGTGGGCCATTAACAAAACCAGTACCTATCAATTCGACAACCTGGCCCACTTTTGGCAACGCGCAAATTCGCTTATCCGCGCAATTCGCTGTACTCAATTCGAATTAGTGAGGAATGTTCCAATTTAGTTCAGGGGTTTTGTTGGCAAACTTCCTAAAAACCTTTAGCGTTTTAACAAACCAGTCGTGGATAGCCTGTAATTGATTGGGTTCTTTTTCAAAGGCTGTGAGCGGTTTTTGAATAATGATTCTTAGGCCTATCGGCCTCTCTTCAAATAAAAAACCTTGCTGTATCGAAAAAATGTGCTTTTTTTGCCTAAAGATATCTCGCAAGAGTTCATATTGATTGTGCGCTCTGTCACACCAGTACCAGACGGCTAAATGGGTTGAAGTGCCTGTTAATTTTTCATAATCAAAACAAAGCGTTATCTCAGACCATCCTCCCCCGCCTGACAGTATATCTTGTTTCATCATGCGATATGAATTAAGTTCGACTAACAGTTTCAAACGTTCTAGTGTTTTTTTTGGCGCACCTTGGCTGGGATAACCGAACAACATGGTAAATTGAGCGGCAACTGAGTCCAAGCAGTCATCCATTTTCATGAGAGTATCACTCAATGTAGAGATGGCAACCAAGTCATCCGTATTCAGTTCCGTTATACCTTTCTTTCTAAATAGGACTCCAAAAACGTACAGACATCCGTCCAACGGAATTGGGTAAAATCAATGCCTTTTATCGGTTGCACGTCATAGCTTGCACGGTATTTTCCAGAAAACACAAAGTCTCGTCATTAGAAAAAACCATGTTTATGGTTAAATCTTGGTAAGTGTGTTGAGTGTTTACGACGAAATTGTCTCCTTCAATGCCCAATACTTTGTTGACAAAGCTATCTAACAAGGCTTGATTAGAACGCAATACGCCGGCTAAGATTTCAGTGGTGAATTCTTCTAGCCCATAACAGCCCTGAAATAATTTACTAAATAACGGATTTTTCATTAATTTCTTCTCCATTGAGCCGGTAAAAAAATATTCTGGGGCACTGCCATTGCCAGCAACCCCAAAATGCTCAGTTTTTCAGTGCTCAGTTTTTCAGTGCTCAGTGATTCAAGTTTTTCAGTTACACTTCTCACTGATTCAAGTTTATAAGTGATAACTGATAACTGATAACTGATAGTTGATAGCTGAGAACTGTTCACTGTTCACTTATCCTTTTATTACTGTTATTGGCTCTGATTTTTGGCCCCAAAATTTGGGCAAAAACAATTTTGACTAAGTATAGCAAGCACCGTGAGGATTTCCCCGGCACGGGCGGCGAGCTGGCTCGACATTTGTTGAATCAATTGAATATGCCAGACCTATAGAAAAATCTGTGCGCCTGAGTCAAGCCAATTGGGAAGGCAAATCGTTGACGGCGGTAGTGACGGCCGCCCATGAAGTGGGACATGCGGTTCAGGATTATATCGGCTACCAACCTTTACACGCTCGCACTAAATTAATAGGCATTGCCCAAACGGCCGAAAAAATCGGTGCCGGATTAATGATGATGATACCGGTTGTTGCAATCATAGCGCGTATTCCCGCCGCGGGCGTGCTAATGTTTTTGGCAGGGCTGGCGAGTTTAGGCGCATCGGTTGTAGTGCATTTTGTGACTTTGCCAGTCGAATGGGATGCCAGTTTTAAACGTGCGCTACCCATTTTAGAAAAAGGCCAATATATTTCAGCCAAAGATCAAGGCGCAGCCCGGCGAATTCTCACGGCTTGCGCGTTGACTTATGTGGCGAGTTCATTGGCAAGTATGCTGAATTTGTGGCGATGGATTGCGATTTTGCGGCGGTAATCGGTTATTGGTAATGCGAATTAAGAATTAAAAATTAAAAATTAATAATTTAAACCTTATAAAATGACTTTCAATCAAGACGTTTTTATAAGTCATTGATTTCATAATATTCAATTCAACCCTTAATTCGCATTGGTAATAATTAGCAAGGCAGACCGAAGGTTCACAATTAGCAAAGCTTCGCTACGGTTCACAATTAGCAATTATACTGAACAAGGTCGCAAACTAAACTTTTCTGTCATGTCTCATCCCTACTCGGAATGACAAAAGTGCAAGCTTCGTTACGCTTCGCGCTCGCTTCGGTAAACGACGCAAAGCGTAGTTACTTCGGTTCACAATTAGCTTCGCTTCGCTTCGGTTCACAAATCGTTTATGGAGTGATCTTCGTTCTCTTCGTTCTCGTAACAATTTTCACCACCCCACCTCTTACCCATTACCAATTATCCCATAGTGACATTTGCAAAAAAATCTGTATAATCCCTGTCCTTTCAAATTTAGTCATCAGTACGATTTACAAGCTTAAAAAAAAATAGAGAGAATAATAAAAATGCGCCAATCACTGGTCGTAGGCAATTGGAAAATGAATGGCTCCATTCAAAGTAACCAATCATTACTTGATAGTCTTAAACAAAATATCGGCAGCATACAACATGCAGAGATGGCCGTGTGTCCGCCCTTTGTCTATTTGCAACAGGCAAGACAATTATTAGAAAATACCGTGATTGGTTGGGGAGCGCAAAATATTTCTCATCAAAACCCCGGCGCATTTACGGGAGAACTGGCCGCCACTATGTTAGTGGATTTTGGCTGCAAATATGTTATTGTAGGCCACTCAGAGCGACGCAATTTATACGGTGAAAGCGACGAGCGGGTGGCTGAAAAATTTGCTAAAGCACAATCGGCCCGCTTAATTCCTATTTTATGTGTAGGTGAATTATTGGAAGAACGCGAAGCCGGTGAAATGGAAAACGTCGTGAAGCGGCAATTGGATGCCGTGATTAATTTACAAGGGGTAGCATCCTTGGCAAAATCTGTGATAGCATACGAACCGGTGTGGGCGATTGGCACCGGCAAAACGGCAACGCCCCAACAAGCGCAAGAAGTTCATGCCTTTATTCGTGGACGGATTGCTGAACAGGATGCCGGGGTTGCAGAAAATCTTCAAATATTGTATGGTGGCAGTGTGAAAGGCAGCAATGCTGCAGAATTGTTTACCATGCCAGATATTGATGGTGGCTTGATTGGTGGCGCTTCTTTAAAAGCCGATGAATTTTTAACCATTTGTCAGGCCGCCCGGTAACATAAGATATGTTCCATGAGATATTAGTAATTTTTCACGTCTTTCTCAGCGTGGGATTGATTGGATTGATATTGATCCAACATGGCAAAGGGGCCGATGCGGGTGCTGCCTTTGGTAGTGGCGCGTCATCAACCGTGTTTGGCAGTCAAGGCTCTGGAAACTTTTTAACCCGTACCACGGGTGTTTTGGCGACGCTGTTTTTTATCACGAGTCTGACACTGGCCTATTTTTCTGTGCAACACATTGAGCGGCCTAAAAGTGTGGTAGAGACGGTGCAACCGGCTCCAACCTCGGAGTCAGAAACGCCAAGCGCACCGAGCCAAGACAATAGTGAATTGCCACCGGTGCAAACCTCGCCCAGTGCGGATAAGGACAGTGAAGTTCCTAACCCCTCACCCGGTACTAATAATTAATTGTTAATCGTTAATTGTTAATTGTTAATTAATTGATGGACGCAACGAAGGCGCGGAAAGCGAATAGCTTCATACTGCAAACGGTTAGGATTTGGACTAAAAAAACACCCGCAGCCCAGGAAAAGAGGGGCTCATACCGTGGTAAGTCCCCTCTGGAGAGGGATGAACGGGGTGTGTTTTAAAAGTCCACTTCGTTCTTCGCTGTGCCAGAACATAATAGCTCTTGACACCCCCTCTCAAGAGTCACACACCCCTCTATCGATTAACAATTAATTATTAATTAACAATTAATTATTAATTATTAATTATTAATTATTAGTAAGGGGAGTGAGGGTAAAACTAAACTTTGCCGATGTGGTGGAATTGGTAGACACGCCGTCTTGAGGGGGCGGTGGCTTCGGCCGTGCCAGTTCGAGTCTGGCCATCGGCACCATTTGACTTTTCAATGACCCGTGCCGGGTCATTTCTTTTGTACAATATGTAAGGGAAATGGGAAAAAAATTTTCCCCTTTGATAAAAGGGGATAAGGGGCTGATTACGCTGCGCTAAGGAGCTCAAATCTTCTGATAATCTATAGCGTAACGCCTGACTTCTCACTCAAAGCAAAACCCCTTTCAAGCGTCTTTTGAAAATTCAATCGATACCTTCCTTTTTTACCACTTCAATCAAACTCTTAACGCCAAAATTCTCCTCTGTTGGTGATTTTTAAAACGGACTTATACAAATGTCTGCCCGGCCTTTTTCATTGAAAACGCCCCCAAATTATTTTGAGTGCGTTGGCGCTGAGCGATTTCTGTCTTATAATGACTCGTCTCAAGTACAAGTCACTGAGAAGGTTCTTCCATGTTAGAAAATTATCTGCCTATACTCCTTTTTATCATCATTGGCTTAGCAATAGGGGCGGCCTTGCCCATATTAGGTTTTTTCTTGGGAAAACGTCAGCCATATCCTCAGAAAAATTCACCTTATGAGTGTGGCTTTGAGGCCTTTGAAGATGCACGTATGAAGTTTGATGTGCGTTATTATTTAGTCGGCATTTTGTTTATTATCTTTGACTTAGAAATCGCCTTTCTATTCCCGTGGGCGGTGGTATTCAAAGACATTGGCGTGTTTGGGTTTATCGCCATGATGATATTTTTGGCGATATTGGTCATTGGTTTTATCTATGAATGGAAAAAGGGAGCACTAGAATGGGAGTAGAAGGCGTATTGCAAGAAGGTTTTATCACAACTCAGGCGGATAAGCTCATTAATTGGGCGCGAACAGGCTCAATGTGGCCCATGTCATTTGGTTTAGCTTGCTGTGCAGTAGAAATGATGCAGGCGGGGGCCTCGCGTTATGATCTTGATCGCTTTGGCATTGTATTTAGGCCCAGCCCTCGTCAATCCGACGTGATGATTGTGGCGGGCACCTTAACCAATAAAATGGCGCCCGCGCTGCGTAAGGTGTATGACCAAATGCCCGAACCACGTTGGGTCATTTCTATGGGTTCTTGTGCTAACGGCGGCGGTTACTACCATTATTCTTACTCCGTAGTGCGCGGCTGTGATAGGATTGTGCCGGTTGATATTTACGTGCCTGGCTGTCCGCCTACCGCTGAAGCTTTGTTGTACGGCATACTGCAACTACAAAATAAAATTAGACGTACCAATACCATTGCCCGGGCGGCCTAAAGCACAACGCGGTATTTTCCGTCCAAAGCTTTAGCTTTGGGCGGAGCCAGCCATAGCTAATGCTATCGACTCCAATTTTACTTAAGTGGCGGATTAAAAAGTATTTTTTAAAATTTTAACTGAAAATCAATCAAATGTTTATGTACAAAGAACGCCTAAATAAAAACCCAAGGGCCCTTAATTTAACATAAAAAATACCTCAATTTCGCCAATCAGTTGTACTGTTACTATATAGTCGGCCTAAAAATATCCACATTTGTAGACATGTCTCTAAAAAATATCCTATAAATTTCACTTGACTGAAATTTCCTTTACGAGTCTCATAAATACCGCGTTTGAGGGCAAAACTCTTGGTCACGTTTTTAAAAATATAACTGATAACTGATAACTCCTAACTGATATGGCTAATTCTCTTGAAACGCTACGTGCCGAACTACAGGAACGATTTGCCGATATTCCCTTCAAGGCGGACATAGCCTACAACGAACTCACACTAGAAGTGTCGGCGGCAAACGTCTTCAATGTCTGTCAAGCATTACGTAATAGATTTTACTTTTCCCAGTTAATGGACTTATGCGGCGTTGATTATTCTCAATATGGACAAGCTGATTGGGAAACCAAGCAAGCCACAAGTACCGGCTTTAGTCGCGGTGTCAGCAAGGGCGTGCCTAAAAAAGATATCGATTCACCACGCCTTGCCGTTGTATATCATTTCTTATCCATCAAACATAACCAACGGCTACGTGTGCGAGCTTTTGCCGAAGGCGAGCCACCGCGCATAGACTCCGTGGTAAGTCTTTGGAGCTCGGCCAATTGGTATGAAAGGGAAGCCTTTGATTTATTTGGTATTTTATTTGAAGGCCATCCAGATTTGCGCCGCATTTTGACTGACTATGGATTTATAGGACACCCCTTCCGCAAAGATTTCCCACTCAGTGGCAATGTCGAAATGCGTTATGATCCTGAGAAGAAACGGGTTGTTATTGAAAATAAGAAATATTTAACCGTTTCCAGTGAGCCGTTAATGACGGAGTCACTTTGATTATTGTTTTAATAAAAATTTATTAATTTTGGAGACTTGTGGATAAAGTAAGTTAGAAAAAGGGGGTTAGGGGGGGGGATTTAGACAAAGGAACAACAGAATGCCTGACATTCGCAACTACACAATGAATTTTGGCCCCCAACATCCGGCCGCGCATGGTGTCTTGCGTTTAGTGTTGGAATTAGACGGTGAAGTCATTGAAAGGGCCGATCCCCACATTGGACTATTGCACCGCGCCACAGAAAAACTCGCCGAAACTAAGCCGTTTAATCAAAGCGTGCCCTACATGGACAGACTCGATTATGTGTCCATGATGTGCAATGAACACGCTTATGTGATGGCGATAGAACGTTTGCTCGGCATTGAAGCACCCATTCGCGCCCAATATATCCGCGTCATGTTTGACGAAATTACCCGTATTCTCAATCACTTATTGTGGATAGGCAGTCATGGGCTAGACATTGGTGCGATGACCATGTTCCTATATGCGTTTCGGGAACGCGAAGATTTAATGGACTGTTATGAGGCGGTGTCGGGTGCGCGGTTACATGCTGCCTATTATCGTCCCGGGGGCGTATATCGAGATTTACCCGACAGGATGCCACAGTATCAATCATCCAAATGGCATAACGAGCAAGAAGTCAAACGCTTAAATGAAAATCGCCAAGGCAATTTGCTAGATTTTATCGAAGACTTCACCAACCGTTTTCCCAAACACGTTGATGAATATGAAACCCTACTCACCGAAAATCGCATTTGGAGACAACGCACCGTTGGTATTGGAGTCGTTTCTCCAGAACGGGCATTACAACTAGGCTTTTCAGGGCCGATGCTACGTGGCTCAGGCATAGAATGGGACTTACGCAAAAAACAACCTTACGAAGTCTATGACAAAATAGACTTTGACATTCCGGTGGGCGTTAATGGCGACTGCTATGATCGCTACTTGGTCCGCATAGAAGAATTCCGCCAATCCAATCGCATTATTAAACAATGTGTTGACTGGCTCCGCGAAAACCCCGGCCCTGTCATGGTGAATGACCATAAAATATCCCCGCCGCCGCGTGAAACCATGAAAGGTGACATGGAAGGCCTCATTCACCATTTCAAACTTTTTAGCGAAGGCTACTGTGTGCCAGAAGGCGAAGTCTATACGGCAATCGAACATCCCAAAGGAGAATTTGGCATTTATTTAGTCTCCGACGGTGCCAATAAACCCTATCGTTTGAAAATTCGCGCCCCCGGCTTTGCCCACATCGCCTCAATGGACGAAATGGCAAAAGGCCACATGATCGCAGATGTTGTCGCTATTATTGGAACACAGGATATTGTTTTTGGGGAAATAGACAGATAAATCGTTAATCGTCAGTGAAAAGTGATCGTTCACTGTGAGAAGTGATCTGAAGCGAATTTTTTTTTTATCGCAGCCTTGGCAAAAGCCAAGGCTTTTGCTTAGCATTGAGGGGATGCCTGGGGTGTGTCACGACACTCAAAAAAGCGCAAACTTATCTCGCTTCGCTCGTTATTGCGAATCCCGCGCGAAGCGAGATCACTTAAGTACCTGAGCATAAATTTATCCACCGAGGGTTCGATAAGAAACTTGGGTGTGATCCTCAAATAAAATACCAGAAAATATTTGCACAGGTATTTATGACGGCGTGCAGTACCGGTAAATTATTTTCTTTTGCTATGCGTGAAAGAAATGCCTTTTCCCGACGTAGAAATGTATTTAGGGGATGTCAAAAGTGAAAAAAAATCGTCAAAACCGAATTTTTGTGGTAAGTGATAGAGATATTCTTGCAGTGCCTGTTGATGTTATTGTTAATCCAGCTAATTATGGTCTATCTCATGGTGGTGGTTTAGCAGAAAGAATATTATTATACGGAACGTACTTCAAATCCGTGAAAATGACAAAATGAACTGGTAAGAAAATTACTATAAAAATTAGAGACTTATCATTCTTTTCATTTTTCATTTTTCATTAGTAGAGTTGTCATAAAATAAGGGTTTTGTTAATTTAACTATTTGTTTTTATTAGCTAAAATTTTATTTACGGACAAGTCTAGTATAGAAGCCGGCCCTCAACTTTAAGAAGAATGCAATAAAATTATTGATAAAATAGGGAAAATGTCAGTAACAGAAGTTGTTGTAACAAACAGCCGGTAGATTACCCTACAACGGAGTTATTCATGCGGTAGGCCCACATATAAATAATGGAAAAAAACAGTCGAAAATAGAAAAAAATCTTATTAATTGGCTACAACTCGCAGATAATCATGGTTGGAAATCTATCGCTTTTCCGGCGATTAGCACAGGTATATTTTCTGTTCCAAAAGAGCTATGCGCGAAAGCATTTGATAAAGCCATATTATATTATTGGGAACATTTATCCCAAAGCACCGTCAAAAGTATTTGGTTAAGTCTACTCGTAGATGACTATCCGGTATTTGAGAAGATATTAAATCAAGGTGATACGAAAAAAGATGATACTGATACGAAAAAAGAATACACAGACAAAGAGAGGGATATTCATGTTTATGAACTTAATAAAGAAGATATGGAATTAGAAGATGATTCTGACATTTCACAGTGGATTAAGCGAACTTATGGTGGGTGGAGTAGAGCAATGATAGCAAAACCCACCAAAACCCTTTATTGACAGAGTCATTTTAGGGTCGTAATATCAATGTATTATGGGATTATTATCTCAATGTACTCTTTTGATAATAGGCACACAATCTTCCTCACACTCATGTTAAATATCCGGGCAAGAAGCGGTTATACTTTGCACAAATTGCGCTTTTGGAATGAAGACAGATACGAAATCTGGTTTTCATGGCTCCATTGTTATAGCTTCGTTCGACATGACAAAAAACTCAAGGATGATAATTTATACAATTAAAAGATATGAGTTTATTTAAGGAACGGCGACGAAATAACACCCCATAAAGGGCGCACTTCTATTTTCCCGCTACTTTTCCCGCTACTTTACTTACCCCGAAGGGCTTGGGAACGTTGGTTCTTGTCTGCTAAGAAAATAGAAATGCCCCCCCATAAATAAGATTCTATTCGTATAGGAATTACAGCGGTTTTATTCGCCTTGATGGGATTTTGCACAACCAAAACTTTAGCCGGTTCAAGTTTTGGCATGCAAAAACATGAAGCAAAGTTATTTTTTCGTTGCTCCTAACTCAGTTATTACTTTGCACCATTAAAAATGGCGTGTTTTTAGACTAGCGACACCCTAGGCATACCCCAATGCCATTATGATTTTGCTCTATTTTTATTAAAAAACGCCCGGTCGTGCCATATTTTTCTCTAGGGGTGGGGTCGTAAGTCATTGTTTTTAGTGAAAGTAAAAACTCGGGTCCCCCACCCTAACACACTCAAAAATTGATTAAAAATCAATAGGTTATATCTTAACTTAATGGCATTGAGGCATACCCTCTCAATCGGGGACTTGCCACGTTTTTACTCCCCTCTTGAGAGGGGTTGGGGATGTGTCAAAAGATAAAATGATCTCGCTCCGCTCGTTACTTCGTTTGTAACGGTGCTGAGTATAAACCCTTTTTAGACAATTTCAATGGCAAAATGGACCAGAGTTTTGTCCTGATAGTTTGCTTTTGGAAAGAAAACCTTGTATATTATACTGCAAACGGCTATAATGCTAAAAATCCGATGTCTTTAAGATATCGGATTATTGAATAATACCCGTGCGAAGTATAAGTTTTTTTCCTCCAATCAATTAATTTACAGAAGGCGATAGATGAATATATATGTTGGTAATTTGCCCTATAGCGTGACAGAAGATGATCTGAGAGATATCTTTGCTGAACATGGCGAAGTATCTACTGTCAATGTCATCACTGATAAATTTAGTGGGCAATCAAAAGGTTTTGGTTTTGTTGAAATGCCAACCCAATCCGAGGCTGAGGAAGCAATCAAAGCCACCAATTTATCTGAACTGAAAGGACGAAATCTCAAAGTGAATCAAGCTCGTCCGAGGGATGAACGTCCTCAACGCAGACCAAGGAGATATTAGTAGCACCTAACGGGTTCAAAGCGAGAGGGAAGCAGACTTCATTCACCATCTCGTGCTGGTGGGCCTGACGGGGTTTGCAAAAGAATCCGAAAGTGAACGATTGGGAAAGGCAAAAACGTGACTTCTTTCCAAGCAATCCTGCGCGGCTCTACATCCTTCAACGCACAAGAACAGCCGTGCCAAACGGGGTTTAGTTATACTTTGTACGCTTTAAAATTGGAGGCCTTTCCCAACACCCTCTCCAGAGGGAGTGTCAGGGGGCCAAATCATTACCGTTTGCAGTAGAGTTTTTGGATGTGTCCCATTTATCCTACAGACTTTGAGTTGTCTTGCAGCTTTTGGTAAGGTTTCTGTTGAGGGCCCGGTTTTAAAATTGATTTGGTAAGCTTTTGTTAATGGCTTACCATAACAAGGTGTCTTTACAAAGCGGTTTTTTTAGGGCCTGGTTGGCGAATTGATGTTCAGGCAAAAGTACAGCGAAGCGAAACTTTTGCCTGAACACTTGATTTGATTGAAGGCCCTTTTCCCTAAAAACTTCTAAAAGGACAAGTGGGACACACCTGGGGTGTTAAATTGGGTTGATTTTGCTCGGTTTTTTTTCACCCTCTTTTTATGCTCTTTGTCATTTCGACGAGAGGAGAAATCTTAAAATGTCACCCTATTTCTCAGAACAAAGAAATGACAGCGTTTAAAAATATGCTGAAAAATAATGGCAAAAATGGCTCAAATTTAACACCCTAGGACACACCCTAGTTTTTTATGGAATGAGGAACGATTTCCCAAACATCTCACCCACATTGCAGGACTCGATTGCTAAGTAGTTTACGCTTTTTTATCGTAGCGAAGCTCTCTTTGAGTTTGAGTACTACCGTTACACACCCCAGGCATCCCTTCTATCGAGGTGACTGAACTCACATCGATAGAGGGTAGGCGGTGGAGTGGTGAAAATATCACTGTTTGGGTACCAAAGAAGTTTGATCCCGTGTTTGTGCTTTTGTTTATGTAAGTATTTTAATTTTAAGTTATTGACTCCAAAATTATTTCATCGGTGGGGCATAGAAGCTCATTTTCACCACCCCAGGTAGGTGGGTGTGCCAAACTGGTGCTAAGTCTACCTAACTCTGTCGGGTGGATATTGCGTCGCTCTCCACCTTTTTTCTTCCACTGTAATTCTTTAAATACCGGAAAAATAGATATGGCTCAATGGTATGAAGAACTGTTTACCGATTATGCAAAAACGTCTGATCAAGAAGCATTTACTCAAGGAAGCCTTCAAGAAACAGATTTTATTGAACAGGAGCTAGGTTACGACAAATCAAAGCGAATATTGGATATAGGGTGCGGTACTGGTAGACATGCCATTGAGTTAGCTAAACGAGGCTACAAAGTCACTGGCATTGATCTATCTGAATCGCAACTCAAACGAGCGGAACAAAAAGCCAAAGATAAAAATCTCCATGTTGATTTTCAACGGGCTGATGCAAGAAATCTTGAATTCGCCAATGAATTCGATTTGGTAATCATGCTGTGTGAAGGCGCTTTTTCACTGATGGAAACAGACGAAATGAACTTTTCGATTTTGGAAAACGCAACTAAAGCCTTGAAAAATAAGGGTAAAATAATTTTTACAACGCTTAACGCGCTATTTCCTCTTTACCATTCTGTAAAAGACTTCATGAACAATAACCTAACTGAAGGGCAAAGTGATAATAACTCTTTTGATCTGATGACATTTCGGGATCATTCGACACTTGAACTGGTAGATGATTATGGCAATAAGAAGAAACCCCTGACATGCAATGAACGGTATTACGCACCTTCCGAAATAACATGGTTGCTAAAGACGCTCGGTTATTCAATCTGTGATATCTACGGATGTGAAATAGGTCAATTTAAACGCGAAAAACCCTTAACTACAGAAGATTTTGAAATGCTAGTCATCGCCGAAAAATAGCTGCTGGAGTCCAAAGCTTTAGCTTTGGACTTTTATCCGTAGAAAGAGTAACAAAAATGCCAGATGAAACGAATTACTCCCTAGCCCTTTTTTATACAATCTTAATTCGCTTGGTTCTCGCAAATTGATAGATTGTAAGTCGACGGTTTTGCCCGTACTCCAGGATGAGTACTGAACCAGATACATGCCGCTTTCTAGCAAATAATCGTCTAAAAAAAATCTCATCAAAGTCAATCCTTTTTTCCAGTAGTGGCCTCAGAATTGGTATCATTTGTGAAGGTTTGTTAATAAATTAGGTACTATGCATGAACCCCTTAAAATAGATGTTCAGAAAAATAATTTCAAAAAAGCCAATAGTGAATAGCGCCACGTTGTTTGAATGTGAATACCTGGGGAAAGCAATATCAAAAAGGCCTCAACCCCGAAGGGGTTGAATGTGAATATGAATAGTAATTATATGAAAACCTATAGTTACGAGCATCAATACTTTTTACAATATTCGCTCGCTAAACCTAGTCGTTGGTGTACCATTTAAAGTGTTATTTGCTTTTTTTGCGAGATAAACCCTCTTTTTAAAAAATAAACCTCTGCTTGAACAACTGATTAATCACAAGTTCACCAGCCTAGAATGGGAATTTGCCAAATATCAGCTAAAAAATCGTTGACTTATTTTTTAGGCGAAAATCCATTATCATTCATGCTCAACAAATTGACTGATAAAGCCGTTGCCGTTTGGCAACAACACCCTTTTGTCACTGAACTTGTTGAATTTTTATCGTCTGTCATTGATAAAAAAGCGATAACTAATAACTGAATACACAGATAACACTGAGAAACAATCCAGGGGCACAGAGGGATATTAAAGACTTCTTCTCTGTGTGAGTCCGTGTACCTCTGTGATCTCTGTGTATTTGATAACGGATAACTGAAATTAGGAATTTACAGATGTCAACACGCATGTCAAAACCCAATGCTTCAGCCATCTTGTCAGAAGAAACCCGCGCCGCGATTGATCGTTGGATAGCCAAATATCCGCCTGAGCAAAAACAATCGGCCGTGATGGGCGCATTAAGCGTTATCCAAAAAAACAACGGCGGTTGCTTGACGACAGAATTGATGGACGCAGTAGCTGATTACTTAGAAATGACACCCATTGCCGTCTATGAAGTCGCCACCTTTTACTCCATGTACGAACTCAAACCGGTGGGGCTGCATAAACTCTGTGTGTGTACCAATGTCTCCTGTCTGCTGCGTGGCTCTGAAGACATCGTTGCTCACCTTGAGAAGAAATTGGGCATCTGTTTTGGAGAAACCACGCCCGATAATAAATTCACCCTCAAGGAAGTAGAATGTTTAGGCGCGTGTGGCGGCGCACCGATAATGCAACTCGGGCGAGAGTATCACGAAAACCTCACGCCGGAAAAGGTGGATGATATTTTGGCGAAGTTGGATTAATAAGTAGAGTTTTTCCGAGAAATATTTTGAGGGTTAAAAACTTCTGTGCTTAAACCTCGGAGGTTTGCTGATTTTTCTGAATAACTATTGAGTAAGAGCGCAACACGTAAGTTCAAAACCTACTTAGATCGCAATTCTGTGATAATTGTAACATCTATTAATAAATGTTACACCATCAGAACACGGGAACGATCAACCCATTATCCCATCGCCAAAGCTTAGGGTAACATTGCTTGAACCCATTTTTTTACAAAGAAGGCTAACCACTCTCAATCCTTATCAAAGATACTTGATATTTTTATCAATGTAAAGTTTTTTTTAAGTGAAGTTATAAAATAGACTTGTCCCTAAATAAATGTAACCCATTGAAAATAGGAGACTGACTCGACTAAAAATCAATAACTTAGCTTATTAAGGGACAAGTCTAATATCCCGTACCCCTTAATGTATTGATTTTTTTGACTTCAAACCAAGTAAAATAGATGTTAATAGTTATTAATACTTTTATGGACTCTACTTGGCGCGGGAATAAACTTCGTTATAGATGCCCAGAAAATTTCTGTGCCAAACCGCTTCGCTAAGCTAAACCGATAAGGTTTTTACCGGGAATAAGACTTTTCTGGATGACTATACCAAGCTTCGCTACGATAATTTTGACTTCCTACACACCCCAAGCTTCCCTTTTATCGAGGTGACTTGCAGCGGTTTTATTACTCTTCTCAGCGGGGTAGGGGTGTGTTTTTAGTCCAGCAATATAGATAGATTGGAACCTTGGAACAAGGAAAACTCTTTATCGTGCTATTCACTAACGGGGTAATTTTATGGCTGTAATATCCATGTATTATGGGATTATTATATCAATGTACTATTTTGAGTCTCGTAGGGTGGGATCGCTTAGCAACACTGAATCAAACATTATCCAGAATCCTACCGCTTAGCAGTCCCACCATCCATATCTAATCCACCAAAAAACGGGGTGGAGACTCAGGTGGACACGCTTCACCTTAGGTACCAGACAAATATGGGATTTATAAATGACATTGACTAGCCAGAATGGGAACGGCTACGATGACGCGCCGGCATCACGAAGCAAAAAACAGACCGCTCTGACAAAGGCGTGTTAACTGAATAACCTATTGAAAACATTGCACTTATTTTTTATTGCCGGTTGGCAGCATTTTTGGACACATCCTACTCGGCAGTATTGGTGATCCTGAAACGGACTTGGCTAGATTCGCGGTTCTGATGGAAGCGAAATATATGAATGCCTTGGTATTGACCGCGTCTGGACTCATCCTGACGATAGTCACGGGTATAGCGTTGATGTTCCGGCGAGGGATGACTCCAAACAAACTTCGGTGGATGGCCCTCAAATTAGGCCTCGTGGGACTGATCGCCTTAAACGGTATATTTGTCTTAACACCGCTGACTCAATAAATGGCTACCATTGCCTCGAATGCAGTAAATTCAGGTACTTTGCCAGCGGTTTTTTCAGAATTGAAAACTAGCGAAGACATCTTCGGTGTTATCAACATGGTAATGATCCTGACAACGATGTGGCTTACCGTGGCTAAGCCAGCCCTGCGACGAACAAGTGAATCGTAAATAAACTGCGACAGATACTATAGATTTTCGGATAATTATTTAGTCCCCTTTAGGGGACAATAGCTCTTCAGACAACTGGTGAAAGCTGTTGGCTGCCAAAGAAATTATTTTTCTGAAAATCTATATCTCTTCAAGGGATAGTATCTGTTATTCATGTAAACGTTGCCTAGCGTGGGTAAAGGAAATACTTTTATGACTTACGTGGTACTCAAATTCCTCCATCTTATCGGCCTGATACTAATGGGCGCAGGCCTAATCGGCGTGTTTGTTTCTGATCTCCGTTCCAGACAATTGCGTGACTTACCACTGTTTGCGGAAGCTGTCCGCAACATCGCTGTTTTTTACGATGGCCTCGTCGTGCCGGGGGCCTTATTACTGTTAGCCACGGGGATGTGGCTGAGCGTAGAGTTTTACGGTGGCTGGGGATTTCTGGATATCCCTTGGCTGGCCGGCATGGTGGGATTGTTTGTCTTCGAGTTTATTGAGGGCAACACGGTGACACGCCTGTACTTTCTCAAGTTACGACGGCTAACCAAGGACGCATTGGAAAAGGGCTATGTCACACCGGCGTTGGAACAGGCGAGAGGGGAACACATTCCCACGTTTACGCACTTTCTTGATATACCCATTTTGCTAGTGATTGTTTCACTGGGGGCCATTCGGCCTAACACTTGGACACTGCTGGTAGTAGGCATGGTGCTGGCATTGGTGGTGGCAACGATTTTGACGATGGTGTTACCACGACTGTATCCTTGGACACCGCAGGTTCAGAGCGAGATGGATAGGACATGAGACCATCTCCAAGGGCAATACCATTAAGTAGAAATCTCTGTTCGTAGTAGGCCTGTAATCGCCTATTTTCACCACACACTGGCGATAAATCGCCTACTGTAATCGCCTATTTTCACCACACACTGGCGATAAATCGCCTACTACAAACAAGTAGAAATCTCCGGTCGTAGTCGGCTTGTAATCGCCTATTTTCACCACACAGGCGATAAATCGCCTACTACAAACCTTTAGATAGAGCAATAGGTATTACTACATGGATTTGATAGACGAGTTGAAAGCCTTGTCATCCAAAGTCTCGAAACAAATAAGCATTATTCAGACTGAGGAGGCCACTAAAAATGCTTTTGTGATGCCTTTTATCAGTGCATTGGGCTACAACGTTTTTGATCCCACGGAAGTGACACCTGAATTGACAGCCGATGTGGGTACCAAAAAAGGCGAGAAAGTCGATTACGCCCTCCTTGAGGACGGTAAACCCATCATGCTTTTTGAATGTAAATGGTGTGGCACTGACTTGGATAAAAAACATAAATCCCAACTCTATCGCTACTTTAGCGTTACTGAAGCCCGGTTTGGTGTGTTAACCAATGGTATAATTTACCGTTTTTATACTGATCTTGAAGAGCCTAATAAGATGGACGCGAGGCCCTTTTTGGAATTCAATCTGCTCGACATTAAGGAGTCCACCGTAGAAGACCTAAAAAGGTTTAGTAAATCAGTTTTCAGCCTCGACGCAACACTGACGGCCGCAACCGAGCTAAAATACACCAGAGAAATCAAGCGTCTATTTGCAGAACAAATCGCCAATCCGTCTGAAAATTTTGTCAGGTTATTTGCTTCACAGGTTTACTCTGGCAAATTAACCCAAATAGTCAAACAACAATTTACAGACTTGACAAAAAAAGCCTTGAATCAATTCATTAATGACCGCATTAATGAACGCTTGAAATCGGCCTTGGCTACTGGTGATGAAGATACTTCCCCATCCTTACCGCCGGCTGTCCAACCGCCCAAAGAAAATCAGAAAACTAAGGATAAGGTAAAGTCGAAAGAAGAAGCGAAAAAGGATAGGGAAAGTAGAATTGTCACGACGGAAGACGAAATAGAAGGACACCGGATTGTGAGAGAAATTCTTAGGGAAGTTATTGCTCCTGAGAGAGTTGTCATGCGTGATACTATCAGTTATTGCGGGATTTTGTTTGACGACAACAACCGTAAACCTATTTGCCGTTTACACTTCAATAATCCCAAGAGAAAGTATTTGGGGCTTTTCGATGAAAATAAGACAGAAGAGAAAGTTCCGATAGGTGACTTGAATGAAATCTATCAATACGCTGATAGATTAAAAGCAACTATATTCCGATACATTTTAATTAACAATTGTTAACAATTGCCAATTAATGCACACAAAACCGAAGTTTCGTGAGGGGGTATCTCCCAAAGCCCTAACTTTCGTTTTAATATAGAATTCCAAATTTTCATAACAATTCAATGATAGAACTTACGCACTATCAAAAAATATAGTGTTCCTAAATGATTTGTGAAATTGGCACGATGAATTTAAACGCTCGCATGCATATTTTTGTCTGGCAGGAGTTTAGTTTGGCAGTCGTCCAAACTTTAGTTTGGCAGTGCCAGAGAATTAATGGCCGTGCCAAGTTAAAACGGTGTTACCCGTCAATAGAACATTGATAGAGTACTAGGCTTTTTAGACGTAAATGATTGAATACTAAATAAATTAATTTTGTCAAGGTGTCAGTCCTATTTGATCAAAAAAAATTTTATGATAAGGTTTTTGTTTTTATAAAGCCTTTTTTAACCCTCCCCTATTTGAACTCAAAATCACCGGTGTTTTTAACCCTTAAGGAAAGCCACTTTAATTTATTAACCGTTTGAAACTCAATGAAAAATTGATATAACGATATTTGTCAATGCGTCGTTCCTGAATGCAGCCAGTCTAATTGTCTATAACAACATGATTTAATTATATAAAAATGAGAATTTCGGCCTCATACAGGCCCGTTTTGATATCTGGATCAATCCCCTGACATCCCACTCAGAGCCAGTAGGTGCAGCCAGAGGCTGGTGCTTTTCATAACATTTAGCGGTGTTGAGTATAACGAGCGAAGCGAGATAACTTTTAGCGGTGTTGAGTATCGCTTTGTGAATTATATTTAAGGAGTAAAACAATGAATTGGCAGGAAATATGTGAAGATAAAAACCTGCAAAATTTACCGTTTAAAATAGAATTGAATAAATGGGGACAAATTGTAATGAGTCCGGCTAAAGTGATTCATTCATTTTATCAAGGAAAAATACAAACCTTGTTAGAATCATCTCTAACAACAGGGATTATCATGCCTGAATTGGCGATTGAAACCACTGATGGGGTTAAAGTAGCCGATGTCGTTTGGGTATCAGATGAGAGAGCCGATATTATTTTAGATGAAACTGCGGCATCGATTGCGCCTGAAATATGCGTTGAAGTGAAATCAGGGAGCAATACCCTGACAGAAATGTTGGAAAAAAAAGCCTTGTATCTTGAGGCTGGGGCCGAAGAAGTGTGGATTTGTGATAAAAAAGGCAAACTCTACTTTTACAATAGCCAAGGGCCGACAGAACATTCGGTGCGATCCCCTGATTTTCCAAAGCAAATTAAACGTAAACGTAGAAATTAATTTCATCCATAAGCGTGTAAGACTAGGAATGAGTTATGGCAAATGAACTTTGTTTTAAACACATCCATTTGGATCAATCATGGACACTTCCTGTCTATGAAAGCACGGGCGGTTACAAGGCACTGCGTCAAGTGTTACAAGAAAAAACGCCCCCCAAGGACATTATTGACCAATTAAAGGCCTCGGCCTTACGTGGGCGCGGCGGTGCCGGATTTTCGGCCGGTTTGAAATGGAGTTTCATGTTGTCGGTGCGCGATAAGCCGGGGCAAAAATACTTGGCATGTAACTCTGACGAAGGAGAACCGGGGACTTTTAAAGACCGGGATATTTTGCGCTATAATCCTCATGCCATCATTGAAGGCATGGCAATCGCCTGTTACACGATAGGCGCTACGGTGGGTTACAACTATATTCGCGGCGAATTTTGCGAACCGATTGATCGTTTTGAAGCGGCACTGGAGGAGGCCTACAATGCCGGTTTGCTGGGCAAAAACATTTTAGGCTCAGGTGTCGATATTGATATTTATACCCATCACGGTGCCGGTGCCTATATCTGCGGTGAGGAAACGGCCCTGTTAGAATCCCTCGAAGGCAAAAAAGGCCAACCGCGCTATAAACCGCCGTTTCCGGCCGCCTATGGTTTGTATGGCAAACCCACCACAATTAATAATGCCGAAACCCTAGCCTCAGTGCCTAGCATTCTAAACAACGGTGCTGACTGGTTTTTAAATATCGGCAAACCGAATAATGGCGGCCCTAAACTGTTTTCCGTCTCTGGGCATGTCAATAAGCCGGGTAATTATGAAATCCCAATGGGGACACCCTTTGCTGAATTATTAGAAATGGCCGGCGGCGTGTGGAATGGGCGCAAATTGAAAGCGGTGATTCCGGGCGGTTCTTCTACCCCCGTACTCAAAGCCGAGGTGATGATGGGCTTGACGATGGACTATGACTCAATGGCCAAAGCCGGTTCCATGTTAGGCTCAGGCGCGGTAATCGTTATGGATGACATTACCGATATGGTAAAGGTGTTAGCGCGGATTTCTCATTTTTATTATGAGGAATCCTGTGGACAATGTACGCCGTGCCGGGAAGGCACCGGCTGGATGGCGCGTATCGTACACCGTATTTATCATGGCAAAGGGCGGCAGGAAGATTTAGACTTGTTGACGGATGTCGCTGACAAAATTGGTGGGCGGACAATTTGTGCGTTAGGGGATGCCGCTGCGATGCCTGTCATTGCTTTTGTGAAAAATTTCAGGGAGGAGTTTCAGTATTATATTGACCATGGCAAAAGCATGGTTGCAGCCTAATACTTTTTCGTTGTGGTGCGTGTAGTAATGTCGGATGGACACAATTGTGTCCACCACAACTATCCACCATAACCTATAGAGAAAACGGGATGAGTTATGCCTTACGAGATTATCATCAAACATGCAGCAGATCGTGTGCTGAGGCGTTTAACCCCAGCAGAGCGCTTACGGATAACCGGAAAAATTGATTTACTTGGGCTAAATCCAGATGAGCCAAAGTTGGATATAAAGCGGCCACAAGGAGAAAATTTTTACCGCTTACGTGTAGGTGATTGGCGTGTTATTTTTGATAGACAAGACGTTGTCAAAGTAATTACAATTGAAAAAAATTAAGCCACGCAAAGGTGCTTACGAATGACATTGCAAGTTATCAAGTCGGTGGAAGGCAAAGATGAATATGTACTTTTGCCTATTGAGATTTACCAAGCCTTAAAAGGACAAATAGAAGAGTTAGCAGAAGAAAATCAAGAAGAAGACGGCGATGAGTCTATCCCGTTTGACCCTGCTAATTATGTAGAAAATCCGGTTGCATTAGCGAGGATTCAAGCGCATATCACGAGAGAGGAACTCGCACAGCGATTATGGGTTTCAACCGCTTATATTGGCAAGATAGAACGCCGTGCTAAAGTGACAGATAAAATGTTGGAGCGTGTGAAAGCCGTTTTGTAAGCGGTAATTGGTTTCGCGGCAAAAGTTTTTCTGATTGTAACAGATGAAAGGGGTGGATCATAATTTGTGGTTCTTTGGTGACTCTCGGCTGTTTCTAGCTAATTGTTAATTGTTAACTATTCAAGGTTAATGATAACCCGTTTTAAAATAACTGATTGTTTTTTTTAGGAAAATGAGTTATCACCGGTAATCATTAACCCTTTTTAAAATCACCAGTGAGCGCGAATTTGAACCCCCTTAAAATGAAATTAAAGCCTCCCCTTTCATCCGTTATAACCAGAAGTTTTTAAGAATAAACTCGTTCCGAGAACCCATTACCTCATCAAAAGCGAGGGCTTATAACGCTGTGAGGTGCAGCCGCATAAGATATACACTGTTACTATGTAAATTAACCCAAAAAACCCGTAAATACCAAGGGGGCGTTTGGGGACTCAACGGGTGTACCTGACTCAATAGGCCCACCAACCACTATAAGTCACTGATTTTTAAGAATGGCCTAGCTTGGTAGGGACTACCAAGGGATTGTGCAGGTCTTTGATTGGGACTTGCCACATTTTTAATCCCACCCGTCGAGAAAGCTTGATTACAAATCAATATCGGTTTAGGATTAGCGTTGCAATGGATAAGATGCAAGTTAGGGGGGTGTTTTGTCTGTTTTTCCCATACTCTTTCTAAAGAATATCTAGGCTTTAGCTCAATACTGAGCGGAACCCGTTTGGCCTTCATTTTACAAATGATTGATTTTAATTAAAAAGAGATATTCCGATCCCTTTTAATTAACAATTGTTAACAATTGCCAATTAATGCACACAAAACCGAAGTTTCGTGAGGGGGTATCTCCCAAAGCCCTAACTTTCGTTTCGGGCACATAAATGGGGTTATCTTCTCGATCCTTGGTTATCGGTATGAAAGAACCTCATTGGATTGCCAAATAGGAAAGCAACTCACCTACGCTCGCCATTTGACCTAACCAACGATTCTCAAAAGAACCACACCCAAAAGAAGCTCTGCGCTCACCTAATAATTATAAGGACTTGCTCCAAAAATTCAAGAGCATCATCAGTCAATGCAGAGAAGGTGGGTAAACAGATTGATTGCAATTGGTATATTTTGTTAATGTTTGTTAATAAATTGGATACTATGCCTCAGCCTTCGCAATCAGTCACTCGCTCGTTTTGGCCTCGCTTTGGCAAAAGCGGCTTGATTCTTGGCTTTATTAAAAATAGGTTTGGGTTTTTGCTAGATAATTTTTTGATTATCAAGGTAAAATAACAACACGAAATTGAGAGCAAATGAGTGGACTCATTTTATACGCCCTCCCGTTTTTAAACTTCTCTCTTAAATAGCAATTTATAGCACCTTATGTCTTGAGAACAAGCCAAAAATAAACCACCTTGATTTACAATAGCTGGCGTTTTGAATTGGCTCACCAGTCGTTTTATAGTTTTCAGTGAGAAGTGAGCGTTCACAGTGATCTTTTTTTGAAGGTTAGCGTATAGTAATCAATTTCTTGATAAATTCTAACAAAAGCTAATAGTCTTAAAAACTGTCATTTTTTCCGATAAAATACCTTATAAAAGTAAAAAGGTTCTAAAGTGGCTGGGGCTTGCGTTCAGTACGTCATGTTGGCTGTATAACCTGAAACTGATAATCCGATTAGTTGACGATAACCAAGTCAATAGGATTGTATAAAGCGACCATTTCCCATGATAATGGTCGTAGATTCACCCTCTCTTAAATTATTAAGAGTGCTATTGTTAACTTTTGTTAACCTAAATGAATCGGTATTATCATTAATAATTAATTATTAACAATTAATTATTAACAATTATCATCACCCTCTATCGCTGTGAGTTGACTTATGCAAGACTCCCCGATTTGAAGGATAGAAAAGGGGTGTGTCACGGTTATCAAAAACGCTTGACGAGTGACGCGAGAGCGAAGAACGTTGTTTCCGAGCGAAGCAAGGCCCGATATTCGTAGTGTATCGGGTGGGCTAGAACTGCACAGTTCTGTGTGTCGAGAGATAGGTTGCTTGCAACTGACAGTCAATCAGCCCACTTAAAGCAGGAACTATTATTTTTCTATAGATTTTGCAACTATAATTTATCCAAATCGAAAAATGCCCGTGCAAGATTTAGTTTAGAACGGATAAAAAAATGGTAACGATTGAAATAGACGGCAAATCCTATCAAGCAGAAGCCGGTCAAATGCTGATTGAAATAGCAGATGCCAACGGGATAGACATCCCCCGTTTCTGTTATCACAAAAAACTTTCGGTGGCGGCTAATTGTCGCATGTGTTTGGTAAACGTAGAAAGAGCGCCCAAACCCATGCCTGCCTGTGCTACGCCTGTGATGGATGGCATGAAGGTGTTTACCCGCTCGGAAAAAGCACTCACTGCCCAAAATGCGGTGATGGAGTTTTTGCTCATTAATCACCCGCTAGATTGCCCCATTTGTGATCAAGGCGGTGAGTGTGAATTGCAAGATATTGCAATGGGTTATGGCAAGGATGTCTCGCATTATCAAGAAGGCAAGCGCGTCCAGAGTGATAAAAATTTAGGGCCGCTCATTGCCACAGAAATGACGCGCTGCATCCATTGCACTCGCTGTGTGCGCTTTAGCCAAGAAATTACCGGTATTCAAGAAATGGGCGCCCCGGGGCGCGGTGAGCATACTAAAATCGGGACTTATATTGAAAAAAATATCACATCTGAATTGTCGGGCAATATGATTGATGTGTGCCCCGTTGGCGCGTTGACTTCTAAACCTTTCCGTTTTTCGGCCCGCGCTTGGGAAATGCAGCAACGTGATACAATTGCGCCCCATGATGCGGTGGGTTCTAATATTCATCTGCATATCCGCAACAATCAAGTCATGCGAGTAGCGCCGAAAGAAAATGAGGCGGTGAATGAAGTCTGGATTTCTGATCGGGATCGCTTTAGTTATGATGGCTTAACCGCCGAGGATCGCCTGACTGCTCCCATGATTAAAGTAGACGGTTCTTGGCAAACGACTGATTGGGAAAAAGCTTTAGCGTTTGCGGCCGAAGGCCTCAAGCGCGTCATGGACGCGCATCAAAGTACGTCAATTGGGGCCTTAGCGTCGCCCACGGCCACAGTAGAAGAATTGTATTTATTACAAAAGCTTATGCGGGGTATCGGTAGCCAAAACATTGACCATCGTCTCCGTCAAGTGGATTTTAGCGATCAAAATGAGGCCCCATTATTTCCTTATTTAGGCCAAGCGATTGCCGATTTGGAACAGTGCGACGCGGCTTTAGTCATTGGCTCGCATCTTTGCAAAGATCAACCGTTGCTCAATCATCGTTTGCGTAAAGCCACTCAGCGCGGCGCGAAAGTCATGATGGTCAACCCCGTCGATTATGAATTTAATTTTCCGATGGCCGACAAAATCATTGCCGCGCCGGCCGCTTGGGTGGATAATTTGGCCGGGATTGCTAAAGCGTTATTAGAAAAGCGCTCTACACTCATCCCCGCCAGTATGGAAGACTTGTTGGCCGACGTGTCAGTCAATGAGAGTCAACGTGCCATTGCCCAATTTATGCGTAGTGGTAATAAGGGGACGGTGTTGCTTGGTCATTTAGCCACCGCCCATCCACAATTTTCCGTGATTCGTGCTTTGGCTGTAACCATTGCCAAATTAAGTGGTGCTAATTTAGGATATTTGGGAGACGCAAATAATACGGCCGGGGCGTGGTTAGCGGGTGTCTTGCCGCATCGGAGTGCGGCCGGTGAGCCGGTTGAGACTGTGGGCTTGGACGCACATACTATGCTCACTCAAGGCCTGAAGGGCTATGTGTTGCTAGGCCTTGAGCCAGAATTGGAGAGTTTCAATGGTGCGGCGGCGTTGGCAGTGCTAAAAGAGGCCGATTTTGTGGTATCGTTAAGTGGCTACCATACGCCAACAATGGAAAGTTATGCTGATGTCATTTTGCCCATGGCTTTATTTGCAGAAACATCAGGGACTTATGTCAATGGCGAGGGCCGATGGCAAAGTTTTAGTGGCGCTGTCAATCCACCGGGCGAGGCGCGTCCTACCTGGAAAATTTTGCGTGTATTAGGTAATCTATTTAAGCTTGACGGATTTGATTATACGGCCTCCTTTCAAGTGCGCGATGAATTGCGTCAACAAGTCGGTGATAAAACGGCTGATAATGGAGTCGCATGGCAAATTCCCGAAACCTTGAAATTCGAGACAACCAAGGGATTGCAACGCATCACTGAAATGCCGATTTATTCGGTAGACGCTTTGGTACGTCGTGCCGGTGCGTTACAAGAAACGATAGATGCTAAAATAGTCGAAGGTGTGCATATTAATGCTAACGTTGCCACACAATTGAGTTTGGGTGAAGACAAAAAAGTCCAAGTCAAACTCAATGGTGCAAACGTGACTTTGCCGGTGGCTATTGATGATCGCGTCCCTGATGACGGTGTGTTGATTTATGCGGGACAAACTGCCAACCTCGAATTGGGGGCATGGCATGGTTCAATTGAACTGAGTGCTACAACTTAACTTACGCGAAATTCGTTGATGGTGAATAGCGAATAGCGAATGGTAGTTAGTTCTACTTTGTCATATTTAGGACTTACGCATTGACAAATAAAATTATTTTAGTATTCAGTGAGTTACAAATTTACGGATTCATCAACGTGAAATTTTTAAAACAGTAAAATCACAAGACTTCGGACATTTTTACCTAATTATTTGATTTAATTAATATTTGTAACAATACTCGTTTTTGTCAATTCAAGATTTCTCCCGTTGGTCGAAATGACAAGTTCTCGTCCGAATCATTGAAATAAAATAGCTATATTTTTTGTGCGTAAGTACTAAGATTGAGTTTGTCAGATTGAATTTTTTCACGCTTCGCGCAGCGCGCATAGAAGTGACTTGACGTAGCATCAAACCGTTTTTGTTTAGTTTGGATAATGTGACAAAGTAGAGTTAGGTAGGGTGGATTGACCTTAAGGCACAATCCACCCGGCATTAACTCCTGAACTTCTAAACGAATCAGTGATCACTGATCACTGAAAAAATGATCACTGAAAAAACGGAACGCCTTATTATGGAAACCTTTTTTTACCTAGCCACGACACTGATCTATATTTTAATCATTGTTATACCCTTGATGCTGTGTGTGGCTTATTTGACTTTAGCTGAACGCAAAATCATTGGCTACATGCAAGTGCGTATTGGCCCCAATCGGGTCAATTTATCACTACTACCCCTCATACGAAATTTGCGCGGTTTTGGACAGCCCATTGCCGATGCCGTCAAGTTAATGTTTAAGGAAATCGTTATTCCTTCAAACGCTGACCGTTTCTTATTTGTGATTGCACCCATATTGGCGATTGGCCCCGCTTTAGCGGCATGGGCGGTGATACCTTTTGCGGACGGTTGGGTACTGTCTGATATTAATGTTGGCTTGCTATACATTCTCGCCATGACTTCTATTGGCGTGTATGGCGTTATCATTGCGGGATGGGCTTCCAATTCCAAATATGCGTTTTTAGGTGCATTACGCTCGGCAGCACAAATTGTCTCCTATGAAATTGCGATGGGCTTTGCCTTAGTCGGCGTGTTGATGGCCGCCAGCAGCTTAAATCTCGGCGAGATTGTGTCGGCCCAAGACGGAAGTGTGTTACATTGGTTTTGGTTACCGCTATTGCCATTATTTTTAGTGTATTTTATTTCCGGCGTAGCGGAAACCAATCGTGCCCCCTTTGATGTGGTTGAAGGTGAATCTGAAATCGTGGGTTTTCATGTAGAATATTCCGGGATGCTCTTTGCAGTCTTCTTTTTGGCGGAGTATGCCAATATGATTTTAATATCGGCCTTGGCTACCATCATGTTTTTGGGCGGCTGGCTATCACCTTTTCAGGGAATACCTCTTTTGGAAACCCTGTTTGCGTGGGTGCCGGGCTTATTCTGGTTTGTCGCTAAAGTGGCTTTCTGCCTGTTCTTTTTCCTATGGTTCCGTGCCACCTTTCCGCGTTACCGTTATGACCAAATTATGCGTTTGGGCTGGAAAGTGTTTATTCCCATTACGTTAGTGTGGATAGTGGTATTGGGCCTTTTTATACTTATGAAACTGCCACCGTGGTTTGCGTGAGGTGAAAATGAAAAACGGCATTGCCAATTACATCAAAAGCCTGTTTTTATGGGAACTTATCAAAGGGCTGAGACTGACGGGTAGATATTTGTTTGATAAAAAAATCACGGTGCAATACCCCGACGAGGAAACGCCGCAGTCACATCGATTTCGAGGACGACATGCGTTGCGCCGTTATCCCAATGGCGAGGAACGTTGTATTGCTTGTAAACTCTGTGAGGCGGTGTGCCCGGCGCTGGCAATTACCATTGAAGCTGCCCCCCGTGAAGATGGGACACGCCGTACTACCCGTTATGAAATTGACTTAACCAAGTGTATCTTTTGTGGTTTCTGCGAAGAATCCTGTCCGGTTGATTCTATCGTCGAAACACGGATTTTTGAGTATCATGGTGAGCAACGTGGTGATTTGTTGATGACTAAGGAAAAACTATTGGCAGAGGGTGACAAGGTAGAACAACAGTTAGCTGCCGATAGAGCTTATGATGCCTGTTATCGCTAAGTCGCTCGCGCACGAGGGTTGTGTTTGATTGAGGTTGAGTTATAGTAAACTCTTTATTAATCGTTTCTAAATTGATAAGAAATAGCTCACTGCTCAAAAATTAATTGACATTGATGGGTGTTTTTTTAAACGACTTGTTGTTAGAAAGCGGCAGGTATATGGTTCAGTACTCAATAGTCGTACTGGTAAAACCTGAGACTTACAATCTATCAATTTGCTTTTCCCCAAGCAATATCGATTGTACAAAGCGGCTTAAGTCAATATTACTTGAGCTGAAAGTAGATTCACCCACTCATTAGAGTGCTATTGTTAACTTTTGTTAGCATAAATGAATCGGAGGACAGTTCCATGCAATCGTTTATAAAGCGGGTTTTATTCTCGGTTATGCTCGTATTGTCATCTGTGGCGGCACATTCGCTCGAAACGGAAAAATATTACGACAATGGTGTTTTGCAATTCAAATACAGCTATCGGAATGGCAAATTACATGGCATCACCGAGGAGCGTTATGAAACAGGTGAACTCAAAGCAGAGTTCGAGTACCGGGCGGGTAATTTGGTCGCCAAAAGGGAATTTCATCGGAATGGCGATTTGAAATACGCACTGAAGCTGGAAGGCACTAAAAAACTTGAAACCCGGCGAAAGTATTACCCAACGGGTGAACTTTTCCGTGAATGGACTTTAGTGAATGGCAAAACTGAAGGGCTAGAAATCGACTATTATCGAAGTGGCCAAAAGAAAGCTGAACGCCAGTATGAGAACGGCAAAAGACATGGGAGTGCTAAGGGCTTCCATATTAACGGTAAAGTGCAAGGGGACTGGATATTTGAAAGAGGTGAACCGGTGTTTGCGACCCTTTTTTATAGCACAGGGGGAAAGTGGCTGGTACACAAGGATTTTGACAGCAAGGGCCGGTTGAACGGAAGCAGTAAAGAATATGATAAAGAAGGCAACCTTATGGCGATAAGATATTACGTCAAGAACGAAATGGTCAAAAGAAGGAGAATTAATCCTTGGTTGCGGTGGTGGTTCCTATTGTGGGACTGATATTCACCACGAAGTTCCATAGCTCGTTCCTTTTGACAAAAAACCAAGGAACGATGAGAAACTTAGACTTTTACCCGACGACAGGTGAAGTGTGTCTTTTCGCAATAGCGCAAAAACAGTAATCGACTCGTGGGATTTGTCGTTCGGCAAAGTGACTTTTCTGTCGAATTTTGCGGTATTGCGTATTTTCAACGGCATAAGAAAACTGAGAACTGGATCTACAGCATGATAAAATTTACTTTTTACTTATTCGCTCTCATCTTGATATTTGCCGCAAGTCGCGTCATTACGGTCAAAAATCCTGTCCATGCCGCTTTATTTCTCGTTTTAGCGTTTTTTTCCTCGGCCGCTATTTGGCTATTATTACAGGCCGAATTTCTTGCCATTGCACTGGTTTTAGTTTACGTCGGTGCCGTCATGGTGCTGTTTTTGTTTGTCGTGATGATGCTCGACATTAATTTTTCCAAATTACGAGAAGGTTTTGTCAGCCATTTGCCGGTGGCAACTGTAGTTGGGGCACTGATTTTAATCGAAATGATTTTAGTCGTTTGGGCTTGGCAAAAAGAGATACCCGAACTTGCGACAACCGCCGCTGAGAGCTTGCCGAATACTAAGGCGTTGGGACAAGTGTTATACACTGACTATGTGTATCCTTTTGAGATTGCGGCAGTTATTTTATTGGTTGCCATGATTGCCGCTATTGCTTTGACGATGCGGAAACGTCGTCAAAAATATCAAAAACCGGAACAACAAGTGAGTGTGCGTCGTAGCGAGCGTGTCCGACTTGTAAAAATGCCAGCAGAATCAAAGGATTAATCATTATGCCGGAGTTACATGAATTTCTCGTTTTGGGGGCGGTGTTATTTTGCCTGAGTGTGGCAGGTATTTTTCTTAACCGCAAGAACCTCATTGTCCTGCTCATGTGTATTGAACTGATGCTGTTGTCAGTCAACCTGAATTTCATCGCTTTTTCTCACTTTAACGCTGACATTGCCGGGCAAGTTTTTGTTTTTTTTATACTGACAGTGGCAGCCGCGGAATCAGCGATTGGTTTAGCGATTTTGGTGGCGTTATTCCGCAATAAAAATACCATTAATGTCGATGATCTTGACACCCTGAAAGGGTGAAGTTGTAATCATTGGTAATGGGTAATGGGTATGAAATTGTAATTGGTAATGAAAGTCCAGGGGCGTTGCCTCGCCCCGTTGGGGCTAGAAAGGTAGTTACACTTTTTAGAATATTCTTGCCCAAAGCCAGCTAGGTAGCCAGCTAGGTACACTGGCTGTATTAATCTCGCCCCGTTGGGGCTAACTTTAAAAATTAAGAAAGCCTTTAATGCGATTAAACCTGTTTATTTTTCGCAGGTGCGGCTGAACAAGCAGTTATTGATTTATATTTAAACGTTTTTTTACGCATATTGGTGGATACCCACGTTTTAAGAAGAAAGGTGTACCTGATTCATTCTACCTTTCTAATGAACAATTTAAACTTATCTATAACCTGAGCAAGATTCCTAAGTTAGGCTGGGTCAAATTAACCGAATCTCGCAGTGATCTGGAAAGATGATCTCGCTTCGCTCGGAACTAAGTTTCTGTCGGCAACCGTTTCTCGCACTTTGAAACGTGGTTTTAACGTATTAGCGTCCAGATGGAAACAACGCCTGTCAAAGCTCGTTCCAACCAAGCTGATATTGTAGGTGTTGATTTGGGTGTAAAAAACTTAATAACGAAGTCAAATGGCGAAATAGTTGAAGGTAGAAAACCTCTAAAAAAGCTTAGTCGTAGACTGGCTAGAATGCAACGACATTTGGCTAAATGTACCAAAGGCTCCAAACGGTATAATCGGCAAAAAAGGTTATGGGCACGACTTCATTATCGTATCAGTTGTATTCGTAAGGATGTTTCGCAGAAATCTACCCATCATCTTTGCCAAGGGTTCAAGGTAGTTTGCCTTGAGGATTTTCCTGGAAAAGGAATGTTGAAGAATCATAAGTTGGCTAAGGCAATAAGCGACTTATGGTTTTATGAATTTAAACGACAACTTGAGTATTTGCCCTTTTTGGAAATTGGATTTCGACGGTTTCTTTTAGGGTTTCCCTCTTCAAAAACGTGTTCCAACTGTGGTCACAGAAGAAATGAAGCTTTCCGAACGTCGAAATCATTGTGATAAATGCGGTTTTTCCATTTATTGTGATTTAAACGCTGCCATAAATATTGAGCGAGAAGGCATTCGTGTTCTCGCCGGAAACGAGTTTATTTTCGTACCGGGGGCTAACCGGAAACTTATACGCACGGGGTGACTAGAAAGACTTCTAGTGACAACCAGCTTGGATGAATCGTGAACTAAGCCGTGATTTCTATGATCACAAATTAGATAGCAGGAATCTAGGGCTTACGCATTGAAAAATAAATTTCGGCAAGTATTCAGTTAGTTACCTATAAAAGGCCTCATAATGGTTATTAACATATCCGATGTTTAGCTTTACGAGGATGTGTTTTCCAAGATTGTTAACGTTTGTTAATATAAATGAATCGGATAAAGTGATATGCAGAATCTTTCTCTTGCCATTGTATTAGCACCCCTTATCGGGGCTATCATCGCGGGTTTATTTAAAGTCAGTCGGACTGTTGCCCACTCAGTCACTATCGGCGCGGTAGGCCTTTCCTTTATTTGGTCAGTCGTCGTGTTTTGGCACATTGTCGTTACCGGCAATGGGCCTTTTAATGAAACTGTTTACACATGGTTAGTGGCGGGCAATATCCGTTTTGAAATCGGATTTATGGTTGACTCGCTCACGGCCTTGATGATGGTCGTTGTCACTTTTGTTTCTTGGATGGTGCATATTTATACCGTCGGTTACATGCGCGACGATCCCGGTTATCAACGCTTTTTTAGCTATATTTCTTTGTTTACCTTTTCCATGTTGATGCTGGTGATGTCTAACAATTTTCTCCAGTTATTTTTTGGTTGGGAAGCGGTAGGTTTAGTCTCTTATTTGCTCATTGGTTTTTGGTATACCAGAGAATCGGCCATTTATGCCAATCTCAAAGCCTTTCTAGTTAACCGCGTCGGTGACTTTGGTTTTGCGTTAGGCATTGCGGCCGTGTTGATGACTTTTAATAGTCTCAACTATACTGAAGTCTTTGAGATTGCCCAATACGGTGAGTATAAAGAAACAATCAGTATTTTTTCTGGCACTGAATGGTCAGTTATGACCGTTATTTGTATTTTGTTATTTATCGGCGCGATGGGTAAATCGGCCCAATTTCCGTTGCATGTTTGGTTACCGGATTCAATGGAAGGCCCTACGCCTATATCGGCCTTGATTCACGCCGCAACGATGGTGACAGCCGGTATCTTTCTGGTGGCGCGGATGTCGCCGCTGTTTGAATTGAGTGAAACGGCCCTGAGTTTTGTCCTAGTGATTGGGGCCATTACCGCGTTTTTCATGGGTATTTTAGGCCTAGTACAAAACGACATCAAGCGCGTCGTTGCCTATTCCACCCTGTCGCAATTAGGTTATATGACAGTGGCGTTGGGCGCGTCTGCTTATGCGGCGGGTATTTTTCATTTAATGACTCATGCCTTTTTTAAGGCGCTGTTATTCTTGGCAGCCGGCTCCGTCATCATTGCCATGCACCATGAGCAAGACATGCGAAAAATGGGCGGCCTGAAAAAGTATATGCCGATTACCTATTGGACAGCTTTGGTAGGTTCAATCGCACTCTGTGGCTTTCCGCCGTTTTCTGGCTTTTTCTCCAAAGATGCCATTATCGAAGCAGCACACCATGCCTACGAAATCAGAGAAGGTTGGCAGGCGGGTTTTGCTTACTATGCCGTGTTGCTTGGCGTATTTATCACGGCCTTGTACACATTCCGCATGTTCTTCTTAACCTTTCACGGTAAGGAACGGATGGATGAGTATACTCGTGAACACTTACATGAAACGCCGTGGGTGGTGACAGTGCCACTGATTGCATTGGCCGTGCCTTCTGTATTGATTGGACTATTTACCATCACGCCCTTGCTATTTGGTAATTATTTTGAGGGCGCGATTTTCGTCAACCCGGCACATAATCCCTTCGAGCCAGGAGACTACCATGGCGTACTCAGTTTTATCGGACATGGCTTGATGCAACTGCCCTTCTGGTTAGCACTGGGCGGTTTTGGCACTGCCTACTTTCTTTATATGAAACGCCCAGATATCCCCGGCATTATCGCTGATCGCTTGAAACTTGTTTACAGAATATTGGTTGATAAATATGGCTTCGACCGATTTTATGACTGGTTTTTTGCCGGCGGCGCACGCGGCATTGGTTCAGGATTCTGGCAAATCGGTGATGTCAAAGTGATTGATGGCCTAGTCAACGGCTCAGCCAAAGGGGTTGGATGGTTTTCCGGTGTTGTCCGTCAGGTACAAACGGGTTTATTGTATCATTATGCTTTTGCCATGATTATTGGTTTAGCGGTGCTACTTGGCGTGTTTGTTTATATTCGTTAATTTTTTATCGTTCCCAACCAGAGGTGTTCTTGCTTCGCTCGTTACTTCGTTTGGGAACAAGTGAAAAAAATCCTCCGCTCTTCTGCACTAGTCGTCCAAACTTTAGTTTGGCAGGAGTCCAAACATGGGCGAACCGGCATGTTCGCCCTTTCCTAAGTGTTCGCCCTAGCTTAACTTAATGGCATTGAGGCTGGGGGTGTGTTTTTAGTCCAAATCCTAACCGTTTGCAGTCTATCAAAAAGGTAAACATAACATGAAGACGAAATTAAAAACCAAACAAGAATTGTTTGACAGTATAGAAACCGCTATTAAAATGGGCAATTATATTTTTACTGAACCGGCTGAAATGAAAGCAAAACAACGACAAAATGTCACTGATTTGCAAGTCATTAATCTCCTCAAAAGTCAAGCCAAAAATCATGAGGCGGAAAGGGATTATTATGTAGAGAGATATGCAGATTGGAATTACCATATTACCGGAAAGACAATCAATCATGAGAAAGTCAGAATCGTGGTTTTTTTTGATTCTAATTTAATGCATATCATTACTGTAATCAATTTAAACGACGATGGGAAGGGGAGTGTCTTACCAGACAAAGAACAGCACTGTTCACTGAACACTGTTCACTGAAAAATAAGGGCTGATAAAGATGGAGAAGAAAGTGGTACCTGAATATGAATACTTGGGGCTTGGTTTTCCTATTACATTGACAAATATTGAGTTTTTAAAAATTCATGGTCAATGGTATCCAAAGATTAATGTTGATAAAGTTGCTAATGAGGCTTTTCACGCTCTTTTGGAAAAGGCCGCTATCGAGTTTATAACTGGAAAAGAGATCGAGTTTATACGGATTTATTTGAATATGACTAAACAAGCCTTTGGTAAAAGGATCAATGTCGCTCATACGACGATTTTAAGATGGGAAAAGGTCGCTAATAAGGTACCTAAAACCAGAAAGGATCATAGATTGGCATTTCAAGAACTCAAAAACGTTACGGTTACAATCTAAATGTATGGTTTCTTATAAAAAAAATCCGATGTCTTTGCAGACATCGGATTTTTAGAACAGGGTTGGGAAATCGGCTTCGCTCCAATCGGCTTCGCTCCAATCGGCTTCGCTCCAATCTATGATCGTTCTATAAGTTCGGAATGAAAAAAGCGCAATTGAGAGCAAAAATCCTAAAATTCTATAGTAGTATTCCAAATATTTTGGCCGTAGTGAGTCCAAACTTGAGCGTGGGAACGATAAAAAATCCGTTTATTCGGTAAATCCGTTGTACTACACTTAGAATAGTGATTTAATCCAATGAATCGAAATGACTTTCAACAATTGGCTGATATTCGAGTCAAAGAGGCGAAAGTATTAGTTCGTAGGGTGGGTAGAGCGACAATGCCATTAAGTTAAGCTAGTGCGGGAGGGCGGAAATATTCAGAGCACCCCTCAGCCTGAAAGCTAAAGTACCCTAAAGGGCACTGCAAGAGGCTCAGTAGGCTTTAGCCTACTTTCGCTTTTAGCCAACGGCTTCAGCCGTTGGCGTTGGGGTGGTATGGAAACTTCCGCCTTACTGTACTAGGGCGAACACTAGAGATATCCCCTACGCGAGGTTTGGTAGGGGCAGACCATCGCGAATGCCTTTCAGGCTAAAGTTTCGCGGAGCGAAACTTAGCCTGAAAAACTTAATGGCATTGGGGTAGAGCGAGCGAGGCAAAAGTTTGAAGAAAATTTTGCCTCGCGAAGCGAACCCTCCATTTATTTTGGAGGAACGGTGGGTTTCGTTTCACTCTACCCACCCGACAAAAAAATATTTATTTAAAATAAAATCTTTAAATACTTATGTCTAACGATGAGTGCTGAGCGTGGTAACGAGAAAAAGGTAGCATAATTGAGAGCCATTTATAACGCTGTGACTGAACCTAAAATCTGAATATTATCATGGCTAAAGAACTTTATGTAGGTCAAATTCTGACAGATGAAATGATTACCGTTGGGAAACAAGTTCTTCAACAGATTGAAACGGTTATGCCAATAACGGCTTCATTTTGGCTATACACTTCTGAAGCCGAAGAGTGGCGTTTGCACATTGTAACCCCTATCGTTTCAACAGAGGATCCTAAGTACCGAAGCACATATTATCAGGTATTTTGCCGGAACCAAAAGGGGCTTTGCACGTGGGATTGCCCCTACGAACCGTCGTGTCATGTAGGGGCAATCCTT
>NBMI01000333.1 GCA_002085445.1 Candidatus Parabeggiatoa sp. nov. 2 | reverse complement strand
GCCATCCATTTCCGGCATTTGTATGTCCATTAAAATCGCATCGTAAGCTTGTCGCGCAACGGCCTCCACTGCCTTGGCACCATTATCCACCACGTCCGCAGAATAACCCATACGAGCCAAGAGACGTAGCGCAACCTTTTGATTAGTCAGATTGTCTTCGGCTAATAAAATCCGCAAGGGGTGCTTTTGAGCTAAATTAGCACTGGCCTCTTTATTAGTGTCGAAGACACGTTCTTTGGAAGCGGACTTTGTCAATAAATAGGCTAAACAACCAAACAGTTCATAAAATTTCACGGGTTTCGTTAAATGCGCTGAAAACAAGCCCCATTTTTCAAAGTTCTGTCTACCAGTTGCTGTCAGCATCACCAAAGGCAATTGTTCAGGACTATATAACTTACGGATTTCTCCTGCTAAAGATAAACCATCCATCACCGGCATCTGCATATCCAAAATCGCCATAGAAAACGGATTGTCGAGGGTTGAGGGTTGAGGGTTAAGTATCTTCAAGGCTTCCTCACCAGACGGTGCCTCGCTCACTTGTATTCCCCAAGCTTGCATATGTAAATTGAGCATAAGACGAGTGGTTTGATTATCATCGACAATTAATACTCGTTTTCCGCTTAAATTAGCTGCCAAAGCCTCCGATTGGGTTTCTTTATGAGAAACTTTATGAGAAACAATATCCGCAACCACCGTAAAATAGAAAGTAGAGCCTTTACCCACTTCACTTTCAACCCACATACGTCCGCCCATCAACTCACACAACTGCGCGGCTAAAGCCAATCCTAAGCCAGTGCCCCCAAATCGACGAGTCATTGAAGTATCCGCTTGGCTAAAAGGACGAAACAGACAATCCATACAATTCGCCGGAATCCCAATGCCGGTATCTTTGACTGCAAAAGCGATTTCGGCCTTTTCATCGGTCAGCAAATGACTAGATACTTGCACGGTAATTTCGCCCATTTTGGTAAACTTTACCGAATTGCTCAGTAAATTCATTAAAATTTGCTGTAGCCGCGTCTCATCTAATTCAAGCTTGCCGCCCTCAATTTTTGCAAAATCAAAAATATCGTTAATCAAAGAGAATAGCGCATCACCACTGGTACGCACTGTTTCCACAAAATTATGTTGCTTATATGTCAAGTCAGTTTCTAGCAACAAGTTGCTCATTCCAATGATGGCACTCATGGGTGTACGAATCTCATGGCTCATATTTGCCAAAAAATCACTCTTGGCTTGATTCGCCACCTCGGCGGCTGCCATAGCCTTTTGCAAATCCGCCACCGTTTTTTCTAAATCTAAATTGATTTTCGATAATTCCGCCGTCCGCAACTTCACTTGCTCTTCCAAATGTTCACGATGCCATGCTAACATTTCATCACGGTTTTGAATTTGCGCCAACATCTCATTAAAACCATCAACCAGCATTCCCAGCTCGTCACGGGCATGCAGGTTGGCGCGGATGCTGTAATCGCTTTTCTGAGTCACGGCATTTGCGGTTTTCACCAAATGTAAAATAGGCAGAGAAATCACTGTCTGAAGTTTGGTAGACAACAGCAAGGCGATCAACGCGGATATCAACAAAATTACCAGCGTAATGTCCGCATATTCTTTAATTAATTGATTGATTTCTTCTAAATCTGATTGAATATAGATTGTGCCAATTTTTTTATTGTTCTTGAGGATAATAATCTCTTCAAACAACTCCAAATGGGTTGAAGTAAAGTAATGAGCGGATTTTTTTTGCATCACCGGCGCAGAAAAATTCTCAACGTCTTTGCGCCTATATTGTGCAAACACCTCACCCGATTTGTTATAGATGACTGCAGTTGTGATATGCTTTTCTGCACTGAGTGCGGTTAAGGTTTTTTCGGCTGACTTTGATTGCATAAATGACAATGCGACTTCGGTATTGGCACTAATTACTTTAGCCAACACTGAAGTATTACGCACCATCGCAGCACGCAAGGATTTTTCTTCAATAAAGGTAAAAAATACTGAGGCTGCCAGCAATGCGACTATATTGGTTAACATTGTGATCAGAATCAGCTTGCGCTTGATAGACATATCTGCAAAAGCTTTCATATTAGTTATCAGTTATCAGTTATCAGTTATCAGTTATCAGTTATCAGTTTTTCAGTGAACCGTTTTTCAGTGAGCCGTTTTTCAGTGAGCCGTTTTTCAATGATCACAGATTCAGTGAGAAGTTATCGTTCTCAGGTTTAAGTTATCAGTTATACGGAACGTACATATGCAGGTGAAAATGAAATAATGGATTGAATTAGCAAGCCTTATTATTTTCAACTCAAATATTAAACTTAAAAAATCCGTTTATTCCCTTTCATCCGTTGTGTTTAACCATTATTTATGTATGGCTATTGGCGCTGGTTTGAGGGCCATAAAACCGTTTTTAATATTCAAATTACAACAAGGATTGAGATAAACCTGCGGATAAATCCTTGCTTATATGCAATCCTTGTAGCTATTGACGCTGGTTTGAGGGCCATAAACCCAAGTTTTCAAATCAAAGTACGGCCTAACAAACTACAAAAATTGAGTAATCCCAAGGACAAATCCCTGCTTATATCCAATCCTTGTAGTTATTTCGAATCAATTTTACCCTAATTTTTGTATGGCTATTGACGCTGGTTTGGGGGCCATAAACCCGTTTGAAAGTTTTCAAATCAAAGTACGGCCTAACAAACTACAAAGATTGAGTAATCCCAAGAATAAATCCCTGCTTATATTCAATCCTTGTTGTGTTAGTCAATTTGTTCCATTGTCAGGCTATAAAAGAGGTATTTGTGTGTTAGAAATTCTAGTTCTTTATTACAGCCGCCACAGTCATGTCGCGCTTATGGCACAAAAAATTGCTCGTGGTGTTGAGGAAGTGCCCGACTGTCAGGCACGGATACGCACCGTGCCAGCAGTGTCTCAGGTTTGTGAAGCGACGGCCCCTGAAATTCCCGAGGCTGGGCCGCCTTATGTGTCCTTGGAAGAGTTGCAAAGCTGTGCCGGCTTGGCATTGGGCAGTCCAACGCATTTTGGCAATATGGCCGCGCCCTTGAAGTATTTTCTTGACCAAACCAGCGGCTTGTGGCTCTCAGGTGCGCTTGTGGGCAAACCCGCGGCCGTCTTTACCTCTACGTCAAGTTTACATGGAGGACAAGAAAGCACGTTGTTATCTATGATGTTGCCCTTATTGCATCACGGTATGTTGATATTGGGCTTACCGTACACTGAGGCGGATTTGCTGACAACACGCACTGGGGGCACTCCTTATGGCGCAACTCACCTAGCGGGAACGGATAATCAAAATCCGTTGTCTAAGGAAGAGCAACGATTATGCCGGGCCTTGGGTAAACGTCTTGCACAGGTTGCGCGAGCGGTAAAACTTTAGTTTGGCAAGAGTCCAAACTTTAGTTTGGCAGTCGTCAAACTTTAGTTTGGCAGTCGTCCAAACTTTAGTTTGGCAGTCGTCCAATTTAATTTATAAGCTACTAATTTTACAAAAATTAATCATTTATTGGCCCATTTTCATTTTCACGGTTTTGAAGTACGTTCCGTATAATATTGCTCCTGAACGAATTAGGTTAAACTTGGCCGCCGTGCCAAACTAAAGTTTGGACTCCAGCCAAACTAAAGTTTGGACTCCTTTACACTTTTCACTGATCTGTGATAACTGATCACTGATTATTCATCAGTGATAATCTCCACCCGCCGATTCAGCGCGTAAATTTATTCTTGTGTGAAATCTTCCGGATTATCCAAATGCACCGGCTCATCTTCACCACGACCAGCCGTGGATATTTTGGCCGTAATCGCTTGACAACGGCTTTAGCCGTTGGCGTTGGGGTGGTCTGGATCCTTCCGCGATCTTGCACTAGCTGCCAAACTAAAGTTTGGACTCCTGCCAAACTCTCCTTTACACTTTTCACTGATCACTGATTACTGCTGAAAAGATGGATTATTCATCAGTGATAATCTCCACCCGCCGATTCAGCGCGTAAATTTCTTCTTGTGTGAAATCTTCCGGATTATCCAAATGCACCGGCTCATCTTCACCACGACCAGCCGTGGATATTTTGGCCGTAATCGCTTGAAGGATAAGATAATTTTTCAACACGTTAGCCCGTTTTTTGGATAAATCTTGATTGTACTCACGAGTCCCTTTTTCGTCGGTGTGCCCAATGAGCGTCACCTGACTGATATTACTAAAACCTCGCTCTTTGAGACAGACGGAGAGTTGCTGTGCGGCTTGTTTGCCTACGGCAGTAAATGTCGTTTGATCAAATTCAAATTGCACGGCTTTCAAGTGTTTTGTCATCCTGATGCCGCGTACTCGTGAGCGCATTGTCGAGCTACACTTTGCATTTTGCAGTGATAAACGCATAGGTGGCAAAGGTGCCAAAGTGTCCGCAATCAGTTGAGCTTTGGTGGCTTGTTCATACACCCTCTTAATCTCAGCCGGTGACGGTGCCTGCGGGGTAGCTGTCGGGTTATCGATTAAATCGAGCGCTTCGTTGTAATAGCGGGCTGCTTGTCGCCATTGCTTGCTTTTTTCAGCACGCTTGCCAAGCACCACTTTTGCCATCCACTCAGGCTCACGTTTTTGTGTATCACTCACCGGCGGCTCATCTTCTTCCACTTCAGTCGCCGACTCATCTGGTACGCTGGCAGGTGGTGGACCGGGAAGTGGAGAAGGTGTTGGTTTGACAACGCTTTGTTGGCAAGAACAAAGAAAAATAACCAGTAGTGAGAGACACAGTTTTGTCATCCCGTGTGTGGAAATAGCCCAGTCGGAAAATTGAATCTTTTGTCGTATAACGTGGTTCATTATTTGACCTTTTTTCAAATTTTGCGTGCCTTTTTCAAGTCCAAAGCTAAGGCTTTGGAAGGAAACTGACTTAAGTCCAAAGCAGCAAGCGTTGGAAGGAAACAGAAGATAATAGACTTGTCCGTAAATAAATAAGAAAGCCAGATAGTTACACTGAGTTAAGGGCTTTGCACGTGGGATTGCCCCTACAAATCGTCATGTCGTGTAGGGGCAATCCTTTATGGTTGCCCTCACCGAAAAGCGGTACGATATGGCATTGGTGTATCTACCTGGAGGAAGGTAACAAAACCCTTATTTTCGGACAACTCTAATAAGTAAAAATCACCGGATAATTTCATAGTCTTCCTTAGCGGGTAACCAACCGCCTTGTCCCAACATTTGGTTCAGTTGCTTACGCAACTGCTGCCAGGCCGTTTGTGCATTCGTCGCAACGGTACTTTCCAAATTTTCCGCTTGCACTTTCTGCACTTTTTCCTCTTCTACCAACAAGGCGACTACCATACTATTGCCGAGTGGCTCCCCAACCGTTAGCCCAAATCCAGCCCAAGAATTTTCTGGAATGGTCACCGTTTTTCCGGCTTTGATCTTGTTCGTTTCAACGAATTGGTTGGGAAAAAGGCGCGTGATTTCACCACGATTGCCAATGTCCCACACAAACAAATAACCGGCCTGACGGCTATGGACTTTCACTTGCATCGCATCACCTACACGAATACGCTGGCTTGGTAATACCTGTATAGACAATGGGACTTCTTCTGTCTCCTTCGGCTCAGGTATTTGAGTCCCACTATCCCGCGAACCCTCTATATCTACGCCGTTTGCCGGCTCATCAGGTACGTTGCCAAGAGGTTGGCTGGTATTAGAGGAATCTTGAACGGGTGTTCCTTGGCAAGAATAAAGAAAAATAACCAGTAGTGATAGACACCCTTTCGTCAAAAGGCCTTTCGTCAAAAGGTGTGTTAATGAAGCCAACGGTTTGAATTGACCAATATCTAGTCTAATAAAAGTCATAATTTAATCTCCTCTCACCCCGATAGAAGGGCTGTGTCTCACTTGTCCAAGTAGCAAGTTTTTAGGAAAAAGGGCCATCAATCAAATCAACAGAATAAATTCGCCAACCTGGCCCTCAAAAAATGAAGAATGAAGAATGAAGAATGAAGAATGAAGAATGAACATTTCATTTTTCATTTTTCATTTTTAAATCACTGGGTAATTTCATACTCCACCGGAGCAGTTAACCAACCGCCTTGTCCCAACATTTGGTTCAGTCGCTTACGCAACTGCTGCCAGCCCGTTTGAGCATTCGTTGCAACGATGCTTTCCAATTTTTCCGGTTGCACTTTCTGCACTTTTTCCTCTTCTACCAACAAGGCGACTACCAAACTCTTGCCGAGTGGCTCCCCAACCGTTAGCCCAAATCCAGCCAAAGAATTTTCTGGAATAGTCACCGTTTTTCCCGCTTTGAACTTGCGCCTTTTAACGTATTCATTAGGAAAAAGGCGCGTGATTTCGCCACCACTGCCAATATCCCATACAAACAAATAACCGGCCTGAGGGCTACGGACTTTAACTTGCATCGCATCACCGACACGAAGAGACTGGCTTGGCAACACTTGCACTTGCACAGACAATGGATCTTTGTAAGGTGGTGATACGGGTTGTGGTACCATAGTCCGCCCTACGCGATCAATATTGAGTTCATATTGAGGCTCTTGCACATACTGACGCACCTTGATAGGCTCATCGGCGCGTTGCATAATATTTTGCCACTTGGGATTGGAGGACGCGAGTTCTTTTTTCAAGCTACCCAAAAAGGCTCGCGTAAAAAGGCCTCCGTACTGGGAGGTTCCCCAAGAATATTGACCGGGTTTGGAACTAGATACGACAACGTTGCCGCGATAATTTAAAAAAAGCTGCCGATAGCTCTCTGGTTTCGGTGTGCCCAGAAAGAAGTCCCTAGAGGGAGAGTATTTGTCAAGAACATTGTTGCACGAATCGGCTATCGCCATAAAAAAGCGCGGATTTTTCCGTTTAAGCGCAGCAATGATCCAATCAAAATCTAGGAGACTTCTCTCTATAACCATAGAAGGCCATTTCGTCCTCTTGCTGGACATTCGGCCTCCGTGCCCTGAATAGTAAAAAATCACGACATCATTTGGTCTAACAGAGAGTTGGTTTAAGGCGGTAGCCACACTCTTGCGAGTGAGTCTATGCCCGTAAATAGATTGAGCCTTTAACGTCAGCCCAGTGTTTTTTGCAATGGACGGCAAAAACTTTTCTAGCTTTTTCCTGTCTATATCAACACTTTTGCCGATATTTTTGTCATTGGTGTCTGCAACAATAACAGCGTGAAGAGTAGCTTGTGGGGAACTGGAAGACAGCGGCGGCCTTTGGTTATCGGGCTTTTCCTCAGGTGTTATTTTCACTGCTTTTTCAGCACAAGCAGAGAGCAGTAACAACAACACGCTAAAAGCCAAAAAAAAGTATTTTCTTTGCATGTTTTTTCCTCGTGAAATGTTATTGCGCGGCTAAAAACGGAAACATTTTCCAAGGGCGTAGCCCTTGGCTTTAATAATACGCCCCTTTTGAATGATTAATGATTAATGATAAATGATGAATGATTAATGATTAATGATAAATGATGAATGATTAATGATTAATGATAAATGATGAATGATTAATGATTAATGGTTAATGATTAGCCCCAACGGGGCGACATTAATATAGCCTGGGGCACCGCCCCAGGAAAGCCCCAATAGGGAGAAATTCTATGCAAAAGCCGCACCGGAAAAAACGTTATATAACCAGACAAATATTTTAATTACCGTTGTACTACACTATGTTTGACCATACCATACTAATTATCTCGGTTTTTATTAGAAATACTTCCCATGTCTGAATATCTACTCATTTTTATTAGTACAGTATTAGTTAATAATTTTGTCCTCGTCAAATTTTTGGGGCTATGCCCATTTATGAGCGTGTCTACCAAATTAGAAACCGCTATAGGGATGGGACTCGCTACGACTTTTGTGCTGACATTGTCCTCGGTGAGCAGTTATTTGGTTCATGAGTATTTGTTGGTGCCACTGGGCTTGGAATTTTTACGCACGATAGCATTTATCTTAGTGATTGCGGTAGTGGTGCAATTGACGGAAATGATCGTACATAAAACCAGTCCAATGTTGTATCAAGTCTTGGGCATTTTTTTGCCGTTGATTACCACAAATTGTGCCGTATTAGGTGTGGCCTTATTGAATATCCAAGAAAAACATGGCTTTATCGAATCGGCCATTTATGGCTTTGGGGCCGCTATCGGTTTTTCGCTAGTGTTAGTGCTGTTCGCAGCGATGCGTGAGCGCCTAGCAGTGGCGGATGTCCCTACTGTATTTAAGGGCGCACCGATTGCACTTATTACGGCTGGCATCATGTCAATGGCATTTATGGGCTTTGCGGGGTTAGTGAAACTATGACAGAAATAGCAGCGGTTGGTATGCTTGGTGGACTCGCCTTGATTTTTGGACTGCTACTCGGTTACGTCGCGGTGCGTTTTAAAGTCGAAGGTGATCCCGTCGTTGATAAAATTGATACCATTTTACCGCAACAACAGTGCGGTAAATGTGGCTACCCCGGCTGTCGCCGCTACGCAGAGGCGATAGCCGACGGGGAGGCCGATATTAACCAATGTCCGCCCGGGGGCGAGGTGGGAATGTTAGCCTTAGCGAGTTTATTAGATCGTGAGCCTAAACCTTTAAATACCGACTATGGCGTAGAAACACCGGAAATGTTAGCTGTGATTGATGAACCGACTTGTATTGGCTGTACTTTGTGCATACAAGCCTGTCCGGTTGATGCCATTTTGGGTGCCCCCAAACATATGCACACCGTCATTGCCCAAGAATGCACGGGTTGTGAACTTTGTATCGCGCCTTGCCCGGTTGATTGTATCAAAATGGTGTCGGTGGCAGAAACCGTGACGAGTTGGAAATGGCCTTATCCAGTGTGGCCCCTAACGGTCAAAAAAGCCACCCCTCAGCCTAACCCTCTCACCACGCAAGAGGAGAAAAACCTCGGAGGTTGAACTCGCCTAGCTTCGCTTTTGCTACCCAATTATACTGCAAACGGTTAGGATTTGGCCCCTAACTAATAATTAATGATTAATGATTAATGATTAATGATTAATGATACGAACCGTCATGTTATGTAGGGGCAATCCTTTATGGTTGCCCTTTCGAGGTTCAAGTTTTTCTAGAAAAACTTGAACCTCGAAAACTTAATGGCATTGAGGTGAAACCTGGGGTGGTGAAAATAATTAATAATTAATGATTAATGATTAATGATTAATGATTAATGATTAATGATTTTAATGATAAGGGGGCCCCACAACCCTTTCAGGGTTGAATATGAATAAGCTTTTTCGTGAGGGCTTTGCACGTGGGATTGCCCCTACGAACCGTCATGTTATGTAGGGGCAATCCTTTATGGTTGCCCTTAACTTAATGGCATTGAGGTGAAACCTGGGGTGGTGAAAATAATTAACAATTAATGATTAATGATTAATGATTAATGATTAATGATTAATTATTAATTATTTTAATGATAAGGGGGCCACAACCCCGAAGGGGTTGAATATGAATAGTTGATAACTGATAACTTATAACAGATAACTTATAACAGATAACTGATAACTGATATGACGTACCAGTGGGAATTTCATGGCGGTGTCAAGCCTAACGGACACAAAAGTTTGTCAAATCAAACCCCGATAATCCAAGCCGACATCCCGCCATTTTTAGTCTTGCCCTTATTACAACACATCGGTGATCCCACCGAACCAGTCGTACAAGTTGGCGACAAAGTATTAAAAGGTCAAATCATCGCACACTGCAAGGAGAAAGATTGTAGTGTACGGATGAGCGTGCCCATTCACGCCTCTAGCTCTGGCACCGTTGTCGCCATTGAACCCCGTGCAGTGCCACATCCGTCCGGTTTAACCGCGCCGTGCATTGTGATTGAAACTGATGGACAAGATACTTGGACAGAGCGCACCCCCCTTGTTAATTATACCGCCTTAGAGTCGGCGAAGGTGCGTGAGCACATTGGGAAATCGGGAATAGTAGGATTAGGCGGCGCTGGTTTTCCCGCCCATATCAAATTAAAACCGGATGGCATAGACACCTTAGTTATCAATGGTTCCGAGTGCGAACCCTATATCACTTGTGATGATCGTCTGATGCAAGAACGTCCACACGAGATTATTATTGGGGCACAGATAATCAAACATGTGTTAGGTGGTGCGAAACATTGTATTATTGCTGTAGAAGATAATAAACCGGCCGCTTATCAAGCCTTATTGGAAACAGCACAAGGACGAGTGGAAGTCGTGAAAGTGCCCACAGTGTACCCAACTGGCGGAGAAAGACAATTAATACAAGTACTTACTGGAAAAGAAGTGGGACGCACCCAATTACCCGCCCACTTTGGCATTGTGGTGCATAATGTAGAAACGACGAGAGCAGTCTATCGGGCGGTACAACTGGGGCAACCTTTGCTGTCACGCTCCATGACAGTTACTGGCGGAGGCATAGAAAAACCGCAAAATCTTGAAGTGCTATTAGGCACACCCATGCGCTTTATTATTAATCAATGTGGGCGCAAGCCGGGGATAGAAAGACTGATTATGGGTGGCGCAATGATGGGATTTGCGTTGCCCGATGATGAGATGCCCATTGTTAAAACGACTAACTGTTTAATCGTTTCCCGTGCTGATGAAATTGAAAAAAAGCCAAAGCCTCAGCCCTGCATACGCTGCGGAGCTTGTGCCAATGTATGTCCCATCAACTTATTACCACAACAACTCTATTGGTACGCAAAAGCCAAGGATTTCAAAAAAGCACAAGAATATCACCTATTTGACTGCATTGACTGTGGTTGCTGCGCTTATGTATGCCCAAGCCATATTCCCTTAGTGAGCTATTATCGCTATGCAAAGGCCGAAATTCGTGCCGGTGGGCGCGATCGTAAAAAAGCCGAGATTGCCAAAAAGCGACATGAATTTAGGACTTTTCGTATTGAACGCGATAAAGCAGAAAAAAAGGCGCGTCTGAAAGAAATAAAAGCCAATTCTGAAGCAAGCCGAAAAGCCGCGATAAAGGCCGCAGTAGAAAAGACTAAAGCTGCCCGTTTGTAGTTTGTAGTTTGTAGTTTGTAGTTTGTAGTAGGCGATTTATCGCCTTTACCGTTTGTAGTTTGTAGTAGGCGATTTATCGCCTTAAAATTCAAATAACATGATACGTTGGATTGCTAACCGTTTGTAGTAGGCGATTTATCGCCTTAAAATTCAAATAACATGATACGTTGGGTTGCTAACCGTTTGTAGTAGGCGATTTATCGCCTTAAAATTCAAATAACATGATACGTTGGGTTGCTAACTCAAATAACGACAAAGGCTTGTCTATTAGAACCCTTTAGAAAACAACCGAGCAAGGTAGAGATTCGTCAATGTCTGCTCAAACTTTTCGCGCTACATGGCGAATTAATCCGTCAAGTAAAACAAGCGCAGCGCGTATTTGTAAAAAGCCGGCTCAAATCCCTATTTTGCAAAATAGACAAAGTTCTATCGCCGGTGGTTGAGCCATTAGTCCAATTACCACTGGAAGAATCAGCACGCATACTGCCACGCCTGTCTCGTGAGGAATTGTTAGCAAGGTTTGGTAAGAAATCCTAACACTCAACGTGAGTTCGATGATTAAAAAAACCTTTTTATTAGATGAAATACCCTTATCATTAATACGTGAATAACCCTTATTTGTGGGCCATCAACTGGAATGAACCAGTACAGCTTAGGTGTTTTTTTTTAACTGATTTAATAATGTCATTATCACTAACTAATTGATAAAACTCATCGTTTTATAACCCATTGATAATTAAAGTCGAACTCACGTTAATAATATGATGTTCAAGCTTGTTGAACATCAAAGAAATCGCATTTTTTCAAGAAATGAGAT
>NBMI01000332.1 GCA_002085445.1 Candidatus Parabeggiatoa sp. nov. 2 | reverse complement strand
GCTTTTCCCTGTGTCCAATATAACTCCACATATTTTTGGTGAGCAAAAAAATAGTAAATTTTGTTAACCGGAACCAAATGTAGCTCGCCACGTAGATAGTAACTGATATGAGTGCGAGCGGTGGGTGTCGGCGTGGGCGGGGTAGTCGATTGAGTCTGTAAGAAGGCATAAGCACGTTTAAGGGCTTGCTCTAAGCGTTCCTTGCGAATCGGTTTCAGCAAATAATCCACCGCCTGATACTCAAAGGCTTCTAAAGCATGCTCGCCATAAGCGGTAGTCAAAATCACAGCCGGTGTCGGATGCAATAAAGCCAGTTCCCTGAGCGTTTGCATCCCGTCTATCCCGGGCATACGAATATCTAGCAACACAACTTCAGGTTGATGAGCACGAACGTTCTCTAGGGCACCTTTGCCATTGCTGGCTTCGGCAACCACCTCGCCCATGCCCAGCTCATCCACTAAAGAGCACAAACGATCTCGCGCCAAGGATTCATCATCAGCGATAAGTATCTTCATCATACTGATTTTTATAAGGAAAACTTATAATGACGTGGTAAGTGTCAGCGTGTCTCTGTACGCTTAACTTCGCCTGAGTGCCATAAAAAATCTGTAAACGTTGGTGAATATTTTGTTGGGCCATGCGATTACCTTGATGGGGAGAAAGTGTCTTAGCCAAAGGATTTTCGATGTCTAGTTGAATGTGTTTACCATCAAAAAATCCAGTAATGCTAATTGTTCCCCCTTCAAGCAAAGGTTGTATGCCATGATAAATCGCATTTTCCAACAAAGGTTGTAAACACAGTGGTGGTAGCCGTGCATCATCGGGAATATTATCTAGCTGCCAAACGACCTGCAAACGTTCACCAATGCGTAATGCTTCAATGCATAAATACTGCCTACATAATGCCAGTTCTTCTTGAAAAGTCACAGAGGCTTTCGCATCTACCAAACTGGCACGAAATAAATCCGCAAAATCCAGCACCACCTGCTCCGCCTTATCCGGCTGAAAACGGATTAAACTGGCGATGGTGTTCATACAATTAAATAGAAAATGGGGACGAATACGCGCTTGTAAAGCTTGGGCACGGGCTAAGGCTAAAGCCTCGGTTTCTTTTTTCCAGTGATACTGAATATAAAAATAGCGCAAGGCAATGGCACTGATAATCGCACTAATCCCGATATTGCGCCACAAAAACAACTGATGATGGGCCGCACTCGCCGGCGCTATGGACAACATATATTCGTTTAGTTGCCAAGCGAATTCACTAACCACCCCCGTTGTCATCAAAATGAGCAAATAGCTTAGGATGCCAGCAACGATATCACTGTTTAACAGACACAACCAACGGCGCAGCAGACATAACAACCCCATGCTGACTAACGTCACCCACTGCATAAATAAAGATAGCATTGCCAAATCGTTGATGAAATCTTTTTTCGCATAATTCCAATCATACCCACTTTTACTGAGCGGCGCTAACAGCAACACAAAAGCCAATAATTCAGTTACCACGATGCCTACAAACACTGTGTACACATTGCAAAAATCCGGCAAAAACAGATTATCATCTGTGCTAGTTTTCATTCATTTTTTAGTAGAACTTGTGTAGGTGAACAAAGCAGGAGTAGTTTGGCAGAAGTTTGGCAGGCGTTTGGTAGGAGTCCAAACTTTAGTTTAAAACGTCCAAGATAAATCTTGGACTCCTAGATAAGAAAAATCAATAAAAATCCGATTTTTTGGAAAAATCCGATTTTTGGCCGGACGTTTTTAGCCCCTTTGGTGCGTATTAATGATTAATGATTAATGATTAATGATTAATGATTAATGATTAGCCCCAACGGGGCGATATTAATATAGCCAGGGGCACCGCCCCTGGCATTGCCTCTGGCTTTGGGCTTAGACAACTACATTGGCAACAACGGCACAATCAACAGCGCGACAATATTAATGATTTTAATCAACGGGTTAACCGCAGGCCCGGCCGTATCTTTGTACGGATCGCCTACCGTATCTCCCGTCACGGCCGCTTTATGCGCCTCGGAGCCTTTGCCACCATGGTTACCATCTTCAATGTATTTCTTGGCATTATCCCAAGCACCGCCGCCGACCGTCATGGAAATTGCCACAAACAAGCCGGTAACAATGGTACCGAGCAACAAACCGCCTAATGCTTTAGTCCCCAATGTGAACCCAACAATAATGGGAACTAACACTGGCAACAAGGAAGGAATCATCATCTCCTTAATTGCCGCTTTCGTCAACATGTCCACCGCTTTGTTATAATCGGGTTTAACCGTTCCTGCCAAGATTTTCCCGTCGGCAAATTGGCGGCGCACTTCTTCCACCACACTACTCGCAGCACGGCCTACCGCTTTCATCGCCATCGCGCCAAATAGGAAGGGAATCATGCCGCCTATAAAGAGGCCGATAATCACCATCGGATCAGATAGTTCAAATTTGCCGGCGGTTTCAGCGGCGCGAGCCGCGGCTTCCGCGGTGCCACCTGAGGCAAGCACGGCTTCACGCGCGGCGGCTTCTATTTTGTGGGTGTAATCAGCAAACAAAACGAGGGCTGCCAAGCCAGCCGAGCCAATCGCATAACCTTTGGTAACGGCCTTAGTGGTATTACCCACCGCATCTAACGGATCAGTAATATTACGAACTTTCTCATCTAAATCCGCCATTTCCGCAATACCACCGGCGTTATCCGTCACCGGGCCGTAAGCATCTAAAGCGACGATAATGCCCGTCATAGACAACATCGTCGTGGCCGCAATCGCAATACCATACAATCCAGCCAGATAATACGCGCCCCCAATACTAAGACAAATCGCTAACACCGGTAAAGCCGTGGCTTCCATGGAAACCGCTAAACCGGCAATCACATTAGTACCATGTCCCGTCGTAGACGCTTTAGCAATTTGCTGCACGGGACCAAATTCAGTGGCGGTATAATATTCAGTAATCACCACCAGTAAAGCCGTTAAGGCTAAACCAATGAGCGCGGCACCATAAACGCCCCAAATCGAATAAGAAACGGCATCTCCTCCTATGCCGGTGAATGTAAACCCTTCCACACCCGTCATCAGCCACCAAGTCACGGGCAAAAAGGCAATAGCCGCGATGCCGGCAGACACGATTAAGCCTTTGTACAAGGCCCACATGATTTTTTTGCCTTCCTGAGCCTTCACCGCAAACGTGCCGATGATAGAGGCGATAATAGACACGCCGCCCAATATTAAAGGTAATAAAATGGCGTTGTTAGCCATACCACCCGTAAACATTAAACCGCCGACTAGCATCGTGGCGATGATTGTCACCGCATAAGTTTCAAATAAATCGGCCGCCATCCCAGCACAATCGCCAACATTATCACCGACGTTATCAGCAATCACCGCCGGATTACGAGGATCATCTTCAGGAATACCCGCTTCTTGCAACACCGCGTAATAGCCGGCGACACCGAGCAAGCCCAAACCGACTACTAATAAGCCGGTGATCGCACCGCTACGAAAAGCCACATCCAAGGCCTTGTCCAAACCTTCATGCGCGGCTTGAGTGGTGCGGACATTGGCTTGCACAGAAATATTCATGCCAATATAACCCGCCGCGGCCGAACACAACGCGCCTATGACAAAACCAATCGCGGTGTACAAACCAAGGACAAACCCAATCGCGACAGCAATGATGACACCGACAATCCCTATAGTGGTATATTGCCGTTTCAGATAGGCTTTAGCCCCATCTTGAATATGCGAGGCAATTTCCTGCATGCGTTCATTGCCGGCAGGCTGTGCCAAAACCCATTGTCTCGATATGAGACCATACACTAACGCTCCTATCGCGCATCCTATCGCGCAGATCAACGCGATCCACAGTTCTATTGACATAATCGTTTGATTCTCCTTAAAAATGAAATAGACTGATGACTGAATATAAAATCAATGGTTATCAATCAGTTACTCTTACTTAAAAACGCCAAAACCACAAAAATCAGCTTTGGTTATGTTTAAGGGGTAAGCTCCCTAGGGCGATAAACCATCTATCACCTTTGTTATTACCTTATATATCGGTAATGTCTGTCACTTAAAAGATTTTGAGGCTAATTTATAAGTTCCATATTTTAGGATTAGAGCACAAATTAATATTGTTTGTCAAAAATTAATTTTTTGATTGGCCAAAATTTTGTGGTTTTGCTGTTTAATGCTAACTGTTGTTTGCTCTATTTTGAGGCGAAAAATTGAAGTTGACTTGTCGTTCTTGGAGCGATGAGACTCACATCGCACCGCTAGGGCGCTATTGGCTAGGCAATTGCCGTTGCCGGCCCTCCAAAACCAATAATAGTAAGGCATTTGGGGACTAGCGTGTGAGCGCGAGAATGAGAAAACCTCGATCCAATGAACTCTCAAGCGCGAGAGATTTTACCAAATTTATCACCTTTTATACCATCTTATGCTGAAATACTTAACTAATTGACACGCTTACATGCTCAGAGTCACTGCCATTATCTCACTGATCAGTTTTCAGTGATCAGTTGTCAGTGAAAAGTGTAAAGCTTTCAGTCTTCAATCCGGGGAGCGCGGTAAGTCTCCGAACAAAGGGAATGAACGGCGTGTGTGTTGAGGTTTCAGTTTTTAGCCGCGCAAAATATAATAACATTTGACGCGCTGAGTCCCGGCGAAAATAGGAGTGCCAGTGCAAAGTACTGCCAAAAATGATATTTTTTTGTGAATTCGTTAGTTATAACGTGAGTTCGACTTGTTTTTCAAGTAAAATAAATCTTTTATATTTAAGTAGCGGAATATAAAGCGATTTTAGTTTTTCAACGGGACATTTATTAACGTGAGCTCGACTTTTCAATAAGTTATACAAACTTGATATTAATCAAATGTTTTACGATAATTATTTTATTTCGTTAAATTTTTAGTTATTAAACCCTTAACATTAATACGTGAATAACCGCAAATTGTGGGCCATAGACTGAAATGAGTCAGTAAAGTTTGTTGGTTTTGTTTTTAACTGATTGATTTAAAAGTCATTATAAATAACTATTTGATCTAATTAATAAATCTATAACTCACTGATATTTAAAGTCGAACTCACGTTATTTATAAAAAGTGTTTCAATCTTCTTATTGGTATTATCATTAAATTTGATTTGCAATAAAAAAATTGTCATACTTGAAAGTTTGTAGTAGTCGCTTTAGCGACTAAAACTTTCTCCGTAAGTTTGTAGTAGTCGCTTTAGCGACTAAAACTTTCTCCGTAAGTTTGTAGTAGTCGCTTTAGCGACTAAAACTTTCTCCGTTCACTTTACCCTGTGGTGTGTAAAATGTGAATAGGCTTTCAATGCAACTAAAGGTTTTGGCATCGAAGTGCCACGTTGTTTGATGGTAAAAGTATCAAACACGCGCCACGTTGTTTGAATGTGCATAAGTGGGTAAACAAAATAACGAGCGGCTTGTGAGTCGCTAAAGCGACTACTACAAACAGGTATATAAACTAAATCACTGAAAAAATGATCACAGAAATAAAATGATAACTGATAAATGATAACTGATAACTGATAACTGATCACTGAACACTGAAAAACTTATGCAATCGAAAATTGTGCAAACCTTATTTTGGTTAATTTTGCTTAGCGTTGCCGGCACCGCCATTTTAATGTTAGCGGCGGCGAGAGTCGGAGAACATCAATCAAGCACTTATGGTAATGCTTATCAGCGATTTGAAAAATCGTGGGGCGGCGAAATTGGCATTATTCCGCCAAAATTTTTGTTAGAGCGAAGCCATGCCGCCAAGGTGTTTAGCAAAACCGAGCAAATTTCACTTATTCCCAAGTCTATCAAGATAAATTCCACAGTAGACTATGGCGAACAGACGATAGGTTGGCTGACGTTCAACGCTTTTAAAGTCAAAAGCGAAGACATTTATGTCATCCGTAATGACACGGCTTACTCAGGAAAATTACTGATTAAGCTCACTAAGCCTGATAACGCAAACATCTTGTCTGACTATAAGGTTGTACTTGAAGACAGGAAAAATACCTTCTTGCATCCCGTGATGGGCAAAGCATTTTTATTATTGCCTGAATTTAAACCAAAAGAGCAGATAAAAATGACGATGACTTATGCCACCAAGGGGATGAACGTTTTTAAATATAACCTTTCTGACTATCAAGACAGTGTTATTGAACATCTTCAAACACAACTCAAAATCAACAACAGCCACGATTTTGAGATTTACCGTTTCGGATTGTCACATGAGATTGATACGAACCCAATGGGCGCTTCGATACAATTTGAAATGAACAATTTCGCCACCACTCAAGATTTAGGAGTCACTTTTGCCTCAAAACAAATGTACTTAGATCAGATACAGAGCCTGATGAGTTATTCACCGATTTCTCTGATACTTTATTTGCTGGTGATTTTTGTGTTTTCTCAAATTAACTCGGTTAAGTTTCATGGCTTTCATTATCTTTTTATTGCGATGCACAATGTTTTCTATTTTCTGTTCGTCGCTTATCTGGTGCGTTTTTTTGGGGTAGATATGACTTTTGGTTTAGCTTTCGCACTCACAGCGGGCTTATTTTTTGCCTATTGCCCCAACATTTTTGGCTGGCGTTTTGCGCTTAAAATTGCGGGTATTTACCTATTTCTGCTAACAACGGTTTATTCTCTGATATTTTTAATGCCTATCTTTCGTGGATTGTTATTTATTGCCTTAGTATTTGTTATTTTTACCTCAATAATGATTCCTATCAGTCGCTCAGACATTTCAAAGTGGACTATTCTTGATAGGCGATAAATCGCCTACTACAAACGACAAACTAAAATAACTTTATGTGTACACTTTTCGTAAAAAAAACAAATTCAGGCGTTTTAGTGGGCCGTAATTTTGATTGGTTGCAAAAAGGAGGGACTCTCCACTATATTCCTTCCCAACGCGTATATGGCTCACAAACAACGGAACTCTTTTTGATTGAACAAATGGGTGTGGACAAACCTTACGAAGGTATTAACGAAACCGGTTTGTTTATTGGGTGTGCCGTCACGCCGATTGATTTGAATCCACCAAAATCTGACAATGGCAAGGCTTTAAAAATGGATGAATTAGGGGCCATTAGATTTGTTTTAGAACGAGCTGCTACCACTCAAGAAGCGGTCAACTTAATGGAGACGATGAGTCTCAACAATTCCTATTTAGACTACTTTCTGCGTCTACACTTCCTCATCGCCGATTCAGACGGAAACATTGCGTTTTATCAATCGGGAGATAAAACGCTCTGCAAATCTCTAGAAAAGGGCCAAGGAGACGTCATGACTAACTTCCCAAAATCGCGAACCATTGAAAATTGTTGGCGTTATAACACGGTATTGCGTCAGTTGAATTCTGTCAAAGACATGGAAACCTCTATGAAACTGTTAGAAACAGTTATGCAAGGAGAAAGTACCAAATTCACTGGATGTCTGGTTATGTATTGAAAATTTTTATACCACAACGCATAAATTTTATGTTAGGGAAGAATTAAAAAAAGGATACACTAGTATTGATTTTGGAACTTTAAAGCTTTCAGCCACCTACTCAAAAAAACTCAAAAAACAATTTGCGAGTCATTCTTATAAACTCTAGTTAATAATGATTAATGATTAATGATTAATGATTAATGATTAATGATTAATGATTAATGATTAATACGGGGTTGGGGCCCCTTTCCGGCCCTTTCTCTAGGTTGCACCTCTCATCGTTATACACAAGTCTTTTGGATAGCGGGTGCATTCCTGATAAGTACTTAGGATACTCGAACCGAAGAGAAGCTTTGCTTTCCGAAACGGATAAAAAAGCATTTATTTTAAATGAATATCTTACGTGGGCCACCTTTAAAATCAATAAAATCAAGTATTTAAAAACTTATGTCTAAGGATGAGGGTTGCACCTGGGGCTATGCACATTCAACCCCTACGGGGTTGGGGCCCCTCCCCGGCCCTTTCCCCAGGTTGCACCTGGGGCTATTCATATTCAACCCCTACGGGGTTGGCGTGTTGGTAAGTAAAGGATAGGAGCGAGGAGACACTTTCCCCAGGTTGCACCTGGGGCT
>NBMI01000331.1 GCA_002085445.1 Candidatus Parabeggiatoa sp. nov. 2 | reverse complement strand
GTCGTGCCATGTTTTTATATAGGGGGTGGGGTTCTAAGTCATTGTTTTTATTGAAAGTAAAAAATCGGCTCCCCCACCCTAACACACACAAAATTTGATTAAAATCAATAGGTTATATCTTAACTTAATGGCATTGGGGCGGTGCCCCAGGCTATATTAATCTCGCCCCGTTGGGGCTTCCTAGGGCGGTGCCCCAGGCTATATTAATCTCGCCCCGTTGGGGCTTTCCTGGGGCGGTGCCCCAGGCTATATTAATCTCGCCCCGTTGGGGCTTTCCTGGGGCGTTGCCCCAGTCTTTTAGCGAGTAAGCCAAACAAAATGAAACAACTAGCCCTAATTATAGATCTGAACGTATGCGTAGGCTGTCATGCATGCGTCACGAGTTGCAAAGAATGGAATACCTCTGGCTGGGCGGGGCCTATGTCAGATACCAATCCCTACGATGCCAATCCCACTGGCACTTTTTTTAACCGGGTACAAACCTTTGAAGTAGGGACATTTCCTAATACCGAGACGGTGCATTTTCCTAAAAGTTGTTTGCACTGCGAAGAGCCACCTTGTGTGCCAGTTTGCCCGACAGGTGCGAGTTACAAGCGCGAAGCGGATGGCATCGTTTTAGTGGACTATGACAAGTGCATTGGATGTAAATACTGCTCATGGGCTTGCCCCTACGGTGCGCGTGAATTCGATCAACAGCTAAAGGTGATGAAAAAATGTACCTTGTGTGTGGATAGGATTTACGACCAAACCTTGCCCGAATCTGAGCGCAAACCCGCCTGTGTGCTGGCATGTCCTACCAATGCCCGCCTCTTTGGCGATGTGTACGATCCCGATTCTGAAGTGTCCAGACTCATTCGTGAAAACGGTGGCTATCAATTAATGCCAGAATGGGGTACTAATCCGGCTAATCATTATCTGCCTCGGCGCAAAACTCATCTGAAGATTCATGAAGACGAGTTACTACGCACCGATAATCCGCTTAAGAAAGAAGGCTTGCTGCCAGAGCCTCCGAAAGAGCAGCAGACATTAGACGATATTTATATGAGTTGGTAAATTCGAGAGGAGAGGTTATTTTATTATGCTTCCAGCATTTTCAGTGATTTTTTTAACGACCCTGATTGGGGTTGGACAGGGCTTATTTTTAGCCATCTACACCGGACAAATCTATTCCATGATGAAACTATTACCAGCACAGGATAGTCAAAGCTTTTATGCGCTGGGTAGTTTGCTCGCGTTCGGTTTTCTAGCAGCGGGACTATTGGCCTCATTTTTTCACCTGGGGCACCCCCTACGAGCATGGCGTTCTATCAGCCAATGGCGTACTTCTTGGCTTTCCCGTGAAGTGATTATTTTGCCAATCACGATGTTTCTTATCGCACTCTATGGCGCAACTCATTATTTTGGTTGGACAGAGCCGTTGTTTACCTTAGCTCAAACGCAACCCATTGATTTGTCCATGATTATTGGCGCATTAGCAACTGTCGCTACTTTTGCACTATTTATTTGTACTGGTATGATTTACGCCAGCCTCAAATTTTTGCAAGAATGGCACAACCCGTTGACAGTCATTAACTATATTTTATTAGGCGGCGCTTCGGGTTTTACCTTAGCGGCCGGGTTTTCCGCTTATGTGGGCGCGGATGTGGTCGGATTTTATGTGTTATGGGCTATTATCCTAACAATAGCGGCCTTCATCAGCCGTAGTGCCAGCTTATTACGCAACCGCCGCCTTAAACATAAATCAAATCTACAAACTGCCATCGGCGTGCGTCATACGATTATTGCCCAAAAAGCACAAGGCTCAATGGGCGGCTCTTTTAATACCCGTGAATTTTTCCACGGCAAATCCTTGGATAAGCTTAAAACCGTCAAAGTCACATTTTTGATTTTAGTCTTTCCAATACCGATGTTGCTACTATTAGCGGCAGCCTCTGGCATAGTGACAGTGAGTTTATCGCTGACTGCTTTTGTTATCCAATATTTAGGATTGATGGCGGAGCGGTGGTACTTTTTCAGTGAAGGGCAACATCCGCAGAATCTTTATTATCAATCGGTGGCTTGAGGTTAGGAATGTTGCTTTGGTGAGTCAATGCCATAGTAGAATCTTTCGTTCCAAGTTGCGTTGCACGGGTGAGTCGTGCAACGCAACCTTGCACTCCACCTACAATCAAAAAATTTTTAAAATAGCCGGTGCTGGATTTATTATTGTAAATTCGACGACACCAACCGTTCATGAGTTAAGCTAATGTCGGGCGGGTACCGAAGGAAAGTCGTGCTAAACCTTGGTGGGTATCGCTACCCATGTTTTCATTAAAATTGACTCATTTTGTAAGCCTATTGGTGAATATATGCTTCAAACCGCATTCAAATACGATCTGGAAGTCACCCAATTGCCAGTACCTTTTCAGGTTGGCACACTTCTCACTATTTTTGTGATTTCAGAACAACCGGCTGATAAGTTTGATGATCTTTTGGCAGCGGCTCAAAGTAGTACTGATTTTTTGGATAACCCTTTTGATGATGAGGATTGGAATCATATATGAACCAAGCGATATTATTTTAATTCCAGTCCCATTCACCGATTTATCTTCGCAACAGCGACGGCCTGCCTGTGATTGTCATTTCCAATAGCACCTATAATCAAAAAACGACAGACCTCGTGGTTGTGGCGATGACATCTAATCCGGTTGAAGTTGACTACAGATGTTAAATTTTTGGGAAAACGAAGGCAGGAAATTGCGAACTACAACGGAATAGCACCTCCGTATATTATTTTTGTCGGGCAGAGGATCAAAGTGCCGGCTTCGGTTGAATAGCCAGCGTCGGTTTTCGAGAGCAAAAGCAAATGTAGGGTGCCTCCTACGCGCCTTAGTACAAATTGAACGGATTAATTCATCGATAGCCAATCCGTATATTTCTAGCGGTTTTTATAAAGAGTGTTGAGTACAGGGAATTACGGGCCGATAAACGAATTAACCTTTAAAATAAGGCGTTTTATCATTAATTGATAAGATAATCATTGAGATGACTTATCTTTCAAAGCTATTTGAGAACCGCCCACGTCTGATAAATAATAAAGAATCGTTATGCCTTATTCGTTTATCCACGTCATTCGTTGTACTATGATTACAAAAATGAGGTATTACAATGAGTTATTTACTTGAACTTCAAAATACCAACTTGTCGATAAAAGAAGAAGTTGTACAAATACTGGATGAGTTGAGCGAAATAGAACTGAAACAAGTCATTGAATATGTGTCATTTTTGAAGTTCCGTCTCCGTATAAAAGCCATATCACCTGCACCAGAGGTTTCGCAATTGGCTAAGCTCTATGCAGAATTTGCTGAAGAAGATCGTCAACTGGCTGAGGAAGGCATGGAAGACTATACCGCTTCCTTAGTCAAGGAGGACACAAAATGACTATAAAGCGTGGTGATATTTGGTTAGCAGAACTCAATCCGACTCGCGGTTCAGAGCAAGCAGGTGTGCGCCCAGTAGTCATTTTACAAAATGAACTCATCAATCCATTTACAACAACAGTGCTTGCTATTCCCCTGACAACGAATTTGCGTCGTGCTTCTTTACCATCAGGTATCCAAATATCCAAAGGAGAGGGTGGACTCGCGAGCGATTCTGTGGCATTGTGCCATCAACTCCGTGTGCTGGATAAAACACGATTACAACGCCAACTGGGTTCAATCACTCCACAAACTATCACGGCTATTGAGACTTGTGTGCTATTTACATTAGGTATCATTACAGACATCTAATAAGTTGATATAAAAGCTTTTTTTAGTTCCATAAGCTCAAAATAAATGCCATTTCGTGGTGAGGTAATGTTTGTAGTAGGCGCTTTAGCGCCTAAGTTTATAAGAGGCGCTTTAGCGCCTAAGTTTGTAGTAGTCGCTTTTTTAGCGACTTAATCTCGTTAAGGCGATTACAAGCCTACTACAAACACTACAAACACTACAAACACTACTAAGGGAGTTGTGGCTAAATAAAATACCCACACAAAATGAAAAAAACAAAGTTAAAAAAACTTTGTTTCTCTATGGGTATATTATTTTCACGCTCCTCCCTTATTAGGACTCAATTTTACCATTAATTTTGTATGGCTATTGGGCACCGGTTTGAGGGCCATAAACGACTTTGGACGCTTTCAAATTAAACTCTGGCCTTACAAACGACAACAAGGATTGAGATAAAGCCGCGGAAAAATCCCTGCTTATATGCAATCCATGTAGTTATTATTGTATGGCTATTGGCGCCGGTTTGAGGGCCATAAACGACTTTGGACGACTTAACGCATAATCAGGCAACATTAATTCGTTTATCCGCGTAATTCGTTGTACTCAATGTATATATATATATTGGAGTTAACAAATAATGAGTCACAAATGGCAAACCATAAAACTATATCTATCATCCACCTTCAAGGATATGCACACCGAGCGTGATCACTTGCTCCGGGTAGTGTTTCCTGAACTCAAAGCGCGATGCCGACAGGCGCGGATTAATCTGATTGAAATCGATCTCCGTTGGGGAGTCACTGAAAAAGAGGCCGAAGACATTGCCGACTACTTTGAAGGACGTTGGCAAGAACCGTATAGCAGAGCGATTGAAGAATTGCCTTATCAAATTTATCACGCTGGCGATAAAAAGAGACTTAAGGCTTTGTTATTGAATTACCAATGGATAGCCGAAAAGCTGGAAGTGACTGATATTATGACACTCATTAGTGATTATGATTATTTACCTGATGAACCGGCCGTGCGTTTGGTACAACAGGCGTTGGAGTTGGCGGCACATGTATTAAGGGAGGATAAAACACAATTGGCAGGGCAGTTACATGAGCGTTTGTTATCTCAGTGTTCGCCAGCTATTCAAGGGTTACTCAAGCGGGCAGTACCGCCATTTCCTTGGTTGCGTCCTTTAAAAGCCAGTTTAGAGCAGGCAGGTGGTGCTTTGATACGCACGCTTAGCGGTCATACAATGTCTGTCGAAGCGGTAGCGATAACGAAAGACGGCTCACGAGTGGTGTCAGGTTCTTCTGATAAAACCCTCAAGGTTTGGGAGTTAGCCAGCGGGCAAGAATTGCACACCTTGAGCGGGCATTCTTATCCTGTCAGGGCGGTAACGGTAACGAACGATGGGGAGCGGCTGGTGTCCAGTGATTATTATGGAACCTTCAAGGTTTGGGACTTAGCCAGCGGTCAAGAATTGCACACCTTGAGTGGGCATTTTCATGTTGTCACAGCGGTAACGGTAACACCCGACGGCTCACGGGTGGTGTCCGGTTTCTTGGATGGAACCATAGAGGTTTGGGAATTAGCCTGTGGTCAAAAATTGTACACTTTGAACGAGCATTCTGATTCTGTCTTTGCGGTAACGGTAACGAACGACGGCTCAGGTGTGATCTCCTGTTCTTATGATAAAACCCTCAAAGTTTGGGATTTAACAACTGGCTTACTGCTGGCTTCTCTTAATCTGGATACCCCCGTAAACTGTTGTGCTGTCGCGCCAGCTTGTCAAACTATCGTGGCGGGTGACAGGGTAGGAAAGGTACATTTTCTCCGTTTGGAAATGAAACCGGCATTGTGAGTCAAAAACGACAATCAAGAGTACAACAGATTTGGGGATATCACTCTGTGAAGGAAAGCCCCAACGGGGCGACATTAATATAGCCTGTGTCACTACCAGGAAATCTTTTCAAAAGAGACTGTTGTACTTGATTGCCGGCAGTGAATGGAAAGACTTCCCTCATCAATCAGTTTAGTCCGCGAAACGCAGTAACTTCCGCAAGCGAGATCATCCGTTGTACTAGACTTAGCGAGCTTATGGGTGGGCATTCGCTACGCCCAAACCCACCATTCATAATGTACAGCGAATGACGTTAAGTACAACCAATTACGTTAAGTACACAACGAATTACGCGGATAAGCGAATTTTGATAAGTATAGCAAATGACGTTAAGTACAACCACACAAGCGCGGATAAGCGAATTATTAATGACGTTAAGTACAACTAATTACGCGGATAAGCGAATTTTGATAAGTATAGCAAATGACGTTAAGTACAACCACACAAGCAATTACGCGGATAAGCGAATTTTGATAAGTATAGCAAATGACGTTAAGTACAACCACACAAGCGCGGATAAGCGAATTATTAATGACGTTAAGTACAACCACACAAGCGCGGATACAACGAATTACGCGGATAAGCGAATTATTAATGACGTTAAGTACAACGAATTACGCGGATAAGCGAATTTTGATAAGTATAGCAAATGACGTTAAGTACAACTAATTACGCGGATAAGCGAATTTTGATAAGTATAGCGAATTTTGAGAAGTACAACTAATTACGTTAAGTACAACGAATTACGCGGATAAGCGAATTTTGATAAGTATAGCGAATTTTGAGAAGTACAACGACATAAGTGCGGATAAGCGAATGACAATAAGTATAGCAAATGACTATAAGTACAACCACACAAGCGCGGATAAGCGAATTATTAATGACGTTAAGTACAACGAATTACGCGGATAAGCGAATTTTGATAAGTACAACTAATGACGTTAAGTACAACCACACAAGCGCGGATAAGCGAATGATGATAAGTATAGCGAATTTTGATAAGTACAACCACACAAGCGCGGATAAGCGAATGACGATAAGTACAGCAAAACTAATTCGTTTATCCGCGTAATTCGCTGTACTAATTCGTTGTACTTGTCATCATTAGTTATACTTAGCAATGATTAATTCGCTTATCCGCGTAATTCGCTGTACTAATTGCGCTTGTGTCGCTGTACTCATTTTTGCAAAATTCGTTTATCCGCGTAATTCGCTGTACTAATTCGTTGTACTTGTCATCATTAGTTATACTTAGCAATGATTAATTCGCTTATCCGCGTCATTCGCTGTACTAATTGCGTAATTCGCTGTACTAAAGAAAAGAGAAAAAATATGAAAGTGCTTATGGTGACACGAGAAAGCCATGCCGACAAACGCTATGGCTTAGGCAAAACTTTAACCCCGTTGATAAATGAATTGACTCAACGAGGTATTGAAATGGGCTATCTGTGCCAAGAAGATGCCGGTGAAAGAAGCCTTGCCATAATGCGCTCTCTACATAGTTTATTAGTCAAACTATTTGGGCGTTTTTTTAGCCAGACAGAATTTGTGTCGTTGCTGTGGGGTATTTTAGAACGCCTCAACATGGGGCGCTTGGCTACGAAAGTCATGGCAACACAACAATATACTCATGTACATTGCCATGATCCAATTATCGCCGCAGGTTATCGCTGGTTTGCGCGCGTGCGCTGGTTTGCGAGTTTGCGCCGCTGTCATACGGCGCGATGGGGAGTGACTGAACATGGTTTTGGTTGCTACGCACAAGCGTTTCATGTTGATGGCGCTCGTTTAGGTACAAAGGTGATGCGTTGGCTGCGACGCTGGGAAGCTAAAATACTTCTAAAAGCACATTGGGTAATGACTCCAACACGTAGCAGCTTGGAACAATTGCGACGCGATTTGTCGATTTATCCCGTGCCTACCACTTGGCATGCGATTTATCATCCGAAGCCGGTTTTAAACCGTTATCCTAAAAGCGAAGCGCGTCAACGTTTAGGCTGGGCGCAAGAATATCTCTATATGATTGCGGTAGGCCGTTTTGCCGAATTGAAGCAATTTCCGGCCTTAGTGCAAGCTTGTGCTTATCTGCAACATCCCCGTTGGAAGTTGGTATTGATAGGCGAAGGTGAGCGTGCGCCTTTGCAAGCTTTAGCGGCCGAGTTGGGTATTGCTGAACACTTAGAGTTTGCTATCAGCGATGACATGGGACTGTATTATTCGGCGGCCGACTTTTATGTAAGCACTTCGCTGACAGAATCGTTTGGGCTGGCTAATTTTGGCTAATTTGGAAGCGTTAGTGATGGGATTGCCTTCAGTGTGTACTGCGGTTGGCGGTGTGCCAGAAGTGTTGGGGAGTGGCGCACGTCTGGTGCCGGCTGAAAATACCTCGGCACTGGTTTCTGCACTACAAAGCTTGTTAGATGATGTCGAGAGTCGCCACTATTGGGCACAACAATCTCGCCAATGGGCCCACAATTGGTATGATGTCCGCGCGATTGCGGATGCTTATCTAGCGATGTATCAAGGCAACCCGCTGCCTGACTTGACTAGACAACCCGCACCCCCAATATCTCCATTGCGAGATTGGCTCCAACAAGTGAATCAATGGCAAATATGTCCTTTGCCAAAAGTGTTAGAATTACCGCAACAAGCGAATGTTCTGGTGATAGCGCCACATTCTGATGATGAAACCTTTGGCTGTGGCGGAACATTGGCTTTATTGCAGCAAAAAGGTTGTCATGTCAAAGTCGTGATTATGACGGATGGTAGCCAAGGTGATCCACAGGGCTATTGTAATGAAGATGTGGTGAGTTGCCGTCAACGTGAATCAATCGCAGCACTTAATTGTTTAGGTGTTGATGATGTTATGTTTTTAGGCGAAGCCGACGGTAATTTCCGATACACACCCGCGATTGCAGAACAACTGACTTCGATATTGGACAACTTTGTTGCCGATTGGATACTTATGCCCTCGGTTTTGGATTATCACCGCGATCATGTCGCCGTTAGTTTATCGGTGCTAACGGTATGGCAACAACGGGGTTGTCGAGAACGAGTATTTTTATATGAAATATGGGAACCCGTTCCGGCAACTTGGGTAGTAGACATTAGCGCCGTATTTGCTGTTAAACAACAAGCGGTGCAATGCTACCAATTACCATTAGAATATTGTGACTATTTAACCGTCGTCACTGGGCTTGTAAAATACCGAGGCCTCAATTTAATTGAACAATCTGGACAAGATGCCGAGGCGTTTTTAGAGTTAGAACCAACTTCATGGCGGCGTGTTTTGTCACACTTATTTAATCTCAGAGGCTATCAAGAATCAGTTTTTCAGTGATCTGTGATCTGTTTTTCAGTGAGAACGATCACTTCCCACTGATCACAGATTCAAGTTTTTCACTGATTACTAAACACTGACTGAAAACTGATCATAAACATAAACGCGATTTCTGAGTACAGGATATTTTTTCTACTGTCATTTGGTAAGAAATCGGATTCTCAATTAGTTTAATAAATTTTACATAATCAATGACTTAAATAAATTGTCCGGTACAAAGTTTGAACATTGAAAACGGTTTTATGGCCCTCAAACCAGTGCCAATAACCATACAAAAATAATAACTACAAGGATTGTCTATAAAAAAGGATTTCTTAGCTTAGAAAAGAAAATGAACAAAGGGCGAATAAAATCCCTTATTATATACAATCCTTGTGCATTGTCAGACTAAAAACGTGATCATTGAGTAAAAGCCGGGATTTATCCGCAGGTTTATCTCAATCCTTGTAGTTTGTAAGGCCATACTTTAATTTGAAAATATCATTTTATGGCCCTCAAACCAGTGCCAAAAGGATTTCTTAGCTTAGAAAAGAAAATGAACAATTTCGATAACAATTTAGCTTTCCTTGGAAAATAAAATCAAAGGGAAGAAAGCTATTCAATCAGCATAAGTTTTTGAGAAGAAATGTATGAGCGTTATTTTTGGCGATAGCCATAAAATCCCTTATTATATACAATCCTTGTCGTTATTTTTCATCACTATATATGCCTTTCAGTCATAGTTCTCAGATTTCAACAATCATTCAATATATCGAACAACTCAACCCAGTTTCTTTACTAGATGTTGGTATTGGGATGGGACAGTACGGTTTTTTGACACGAAACTATCTTGAGTATCTCAATCTTTTTCAAGTCAATGGTCGTCATGGCAAACAACGTCCCAAACAAGAATGGCGGGTGCGTATTGATGGTATTGAAGGCTGTGATGGTTATATCACACCGGTTCACAAGTACTGCTACAACCAGTTGATGATAGGCGATGCTTTGGAGATATTGCCGACATTGCCTGATAATGGCTATGAATTGGTTTTAGCGATAGATATACTTGAACATGTTAGCAAAACAGATGGGCTGATGTTTATATCACATATAAAAAGGGTTGCGAGTAGGGCGGCTTTGATAAGTACTCCCAAGGCGTTTATTCCACAAACGGTGGAAGTAAATCCTTATGAAAACCATCGCTCTTTGTGGGAGAGGGAAGAACTTATAGAAAATGGCTTTTCGCAGATATTAGAGAATGAGATGAGTTGGATTGTCGTGTCAGAATTGCGCTGTTAGCACAATTTTATGCGGTTAGATTGAGGGCCATGAGTTGAAATCCCTTTAGATATTATGCGATATGGCCCCGTACTCTGTCAACATTTAGTTTGACAGGAGTCCAAACTTTAGCGTCGTTTTTAGTTTGGCAGGAATCCAAACTTTAGTTTGGCAGCTTGAGTTTGGCAGGAGTCGGCCAAATTGAGTTTGGCAGTGCCAGAGAAAGTTTGGCAGTGCCCTTAAACCCGTCCAAACGTCAGGAAGGCAGGAGTCCAAACGTTAGGAAGGCAACACCCTTAAATATTAGTCGTCCAAACTAAAGTTTGGACGAGTGTCAAACTACAAATCTAAACGACTAAAACTCACTTGGCATAATTCGTTTATCCGCGTAATTCGTTGTACTTAGCTTAGCGTAATTCGTTGTACTTAGCGTTTTTAGGGCCATGTCGCCGAATTGATTCTGTTGATTTGATTGAAGGCCCTATCGCTAAAAACTTCTAAAAGCACAAGTAGGACACCCTATATTCTACAAAAGTGAATAAAAACAATCGTTTTCGTCGTCAAAATACAGAAAAACTTCTGGACGGGTACTTACATAAAATCAGTATCACCTGCCATCAACCACCAACGTCCATCAATATCTTCCGGTGGAACGCCTTGACACCAGATACTATGAGGAATTTGAATACCTAAGTCTTGTTGTTCGGCCCTTTGTTGAGGATAGGCCTCTGCAAAATTTTCTGTAATCCATACCATCACTTGTTTCATTCCCCAAATACCCGCCATACGGCGCACTTGTTTGAGCGTTTCGGCAAGATACTTTAAGTCTCCAATAAAATCAATCAGTTGGCAAATCTCGTCTTGACGATGGATGACAGCGACTGCCAATGCTTGAGCCGTCAAACGTCGAGTGATTAAGAGCAGTTCATACTGCTTGTGCGGATGCGATAGATAGCGATGTTCCACATATTTCCAATCGCGCACCCCAACGACTGGCAAACACGCGGCCATTTTTTGCCATAACCGATTGATAATCAATTTATTTGTCTCAGGCTGTTCGGCCCGCAAATGACGAATACGTGTCCATAAATGGGACTTACCGGGGGCCGAATGCCAACGCAGCTCAATCAATTTTCCCACAGGCGCATACAAGCCCAAACGTTGTGCCACCTTCATCGCTCGCTCAGTCGGAAAGCCGTAGCCCAACCACGTTTTAGCACCATAGCCGACATAGCACTCTGGAAAGGTGGCGGCCGTTAAAAAAAAGGCCCCGCGCCGAGTTAATAAGCTACGCTCTTCAGCAGACACCATCACATCGGCAATTTGTACAGCCAACTTGGATTGTCCAAAATACTGGATTTCGCGTACTATCGCGCCATAATGCGCTACCATTTTACCATCACGCCACGCAACAATGCCTAGCCCACGTTGTTGTCCATATTTCCATTCCCAGAGGGCATCACTCATTTCTTGAGGCTCAAAGACTTCGCTAAATAATTCTCTGACCGTTTTTTTGTCATCGGGAGTCAGATGAGTTATTTTCCAGCGCGGAGGCTTAGTTTTGGCAAACTTTAAAAAAACATAGCCATAGCGCCCCTCACGGTATTTTTGTTGATATTCACGTAAAGAGGCTAATAGATCATCCAATCGGGTTGGACTTAAGTCCAAGTCAGCCTGTAACGCAGCACGATGCTTTTCTATCACCGAAAATAAATACTTTACACTCGGCGCTGCTTGTGCCGATAAATCCAATTGTTCAGTTAAATTAAATCCACAACGTTGCGCTTGTGCAATTGTATAAGTCAGCAAAGGCAAACTATCGACGGTATCTTTTGGAGTGCGCCGCAAACCGACTTCATCAGCTATCAATACAAAACCCTGTTCCGCCAATAAATAGTGTGCTTTATTAAAAAGTGTCAAAGCACGTATATATTGCGCCGACTCCTGAAACAAAATAACATCATAACTTTGCGCTGGGGCCGAAAAGGCTTCAAAAGTCACACACTCAAAACTCACCTTATCACCAACGCGCTGCCCCGCGAGAGCAACTTGTTGAGCATCAGGACTAATGCCAGTAACGATATAACCACGATCAGCAAGTTGTAATGCGGTAGTGCCCAAACCGATACCGACTTCCAAAACACGACAAGGCGGCGGTAAGCGAGACAACAACAACTCGGTGGAACGCTGCTGAACTTGTCGCACATAGATATAGTGGATAGACTCCTGTTGATTAAATAACCCATAATGTAAATAATCCGCACAGCCTTCTTGTAAATAGAGGCAATGTGCAAAAACGTTCAGAGGAAACTCTAAGTTAACATACTCTACTTGACGGTTTGTCATTTTTGGTAATAGGTAATAAGTCAATAAATAACGTTTGTAGTTTGTAGTGTTTGTAGTAGGCGATTTATCGCCTTTAATTAATACTAGCCCAAATGAAAGCCAATTCGTTTATCCCCGTAATTCGTTGTACTTCAAGTGTCATTGTGTTTGTCGTAGCCTTGTTATCGCCTTCAATGTACTACGCTTGAGATAGGAATCATCTATCTGGAATTGACTTCCTATTTCTTTTAAACGTTGATTAACGAGCAGATTAACTTCTTTACGGGCAGTGTGTGCAACAACTATATGTAATCCTTTCTCCATACATGTTATGCACAAGGGAGGTTTTTTCTTGCGTTGCTCCAATTCAGCTTGACTCACATCAAGAAAGTTATCCGCTATATTATACTCATAATCATAAACACAAAAACACAGAGAAGTCGAACCATCAAAATGGATAACGGTTTTTTCTCTAACCGGGCAATCCGCCGGTTTATAGGGTTGGGCAAATTCGACTAACTCTTCTGGCTTAATCAACATAAGAGAAATGAGTTCTTGTTCTTGTGGTGATAAATGACAGCCATTCAGATATCTGATATTTTTTTCCAACGGCATCAAAAAAGTCACAAAATCCGAATAAAACTGAAATCCAAGCGCCTGTGTGAGAGACACAACGCACTCCACATCTTTTCCCATATTGTGTTTGTAAAGATGATAATACACTTCAACCAGAAAATGCTTGTTCAGTTTATCCATGTAGTCACGAAGCTTAAATAAATTGGACACGACAAGCTCCACATTGCCTCGTTTATGCGTTTGTGAATAGCTATTACTAGAGTAACCCGACAATGAAACAATTAACTTATTCGGCGAAGCGGCAACGACAGGCTTGACATCCTTCACATTCAAATTGGTAGAGACATCAGAATAAAAATCGCTTGATTGATAATTACCAACTGGGCACGAAGGGCAACGAAGATTACAGGTGCCCACTATGTCAATATAATATTGATAATAGGGTGGTTTCATAATCGTTTGTCGTTTATCGTTTATCGTTTGTAGTAGGCGATTTATCGCCTTTAACTCGTACTAACCCAAGTCAAAACCAATTCGTTTATCCCCATAATTTGTTGTACTTCAAGTCTCGTTGTTGTTTGTCGTTTGTAGTAGGCGATTTATCGCCTTTAACTCGTACTAACCCAACAGAAAACCAATTCGTTTATCCCCGTAATTCGTTGTACTTCAAGTGTCATTGTGTTTGTCGTAGCCTTGTTATCGCCTTTAACTCGTACTAACCCAACAGAAAGCCAATTCGTTTATCCCCGTAATCGTTGTACTTCAAGTCTCGTTATCGTTTGTAGTAGGCGATTTATCGCATCCCAAGTCTCGTTGTACTTCAAATGTCGTTAGGGAGGAGCGTGAAAATAATATACCCATAGAGAAGATTAAGTCGCTGAAGCGACTACTACAAACTTTAAGTCGTTAAAGCGACTACTACAAACTTATACGACGAACATTAGATTAAGTCGCTAAAGCGACTACTACAAACTTATAAGACTACTACAAACATTAGATTAAGTCGCTAAAGCGACTACTACAAACTTTAAGTCGCTGAAGCGACTACTACAAACTTTAAGTCGCTAAAGCGACTACTACAAACTTTAAGTCGCTGAAGCGAAAACTTTAAGTCAAGCTTAGATTTGTTCCCAATGGCGCGGCAAGCTCACCACGCCAAGCTCTAAACCTTGTTGATGTACCTTAAGTGTAGTAGGAAGGTTAGCTTGATCATACAGATGGATGGCATTTTCACACAACAAGTACAGCACAATCCAATATGTTCCCTTTAACAAGGCGAACTTGGCAAAATGTACTCTAACGGTGGCATTACCTTGGGCATCACGCTGAATGCTACAACCATCATGTTTGGTACCGGCGCTGGTAATCATTCGCCCATCGGTGCTAAGTATCAGCAAAGCAACGCTAGGTGTTGGCAATTTTGGATCGGAGCAAAAGCCTATCGTGAGACATAATTTGCTCTTAAGGCTTAAAACATCTATGGTGGTACCCGTCATGCCATCGACACTGACGGTGATGTCGGTAAAGTGCGCGCTTCCATCAAGGGTGGTGTTTGCAGGAGGTTGTGATTGGTTTTCCAGTGGCGGTGCATCGGTTTGATTGAGAGGTTCTTCGGTTTGATTGAGAAATTGGTTGTAAGCACTCACCACCGCACTGGGCGCACCATCCATTTGAACATGGCCTTTTTCTAACCATAAGACGCGATCACAAATCGCTTCAACCTGATACAGAGAATGTGAACAAAATAAAATGGTTTTCTGGGCTTGTTTAAACTGCATGATGCGATCAAAAGATTTCCGGGCAAACGCACCATCACCCACCGATAAGGCCTCATCAATAATAAGAATATCCGGTTTAACACAGGTTGCCACCGCAAAAGCTAAACGCATAAACATGCCAGAGGAATAGGTTTTGACAGGTTGTTCCATAAACGCTTCAATGCCAGAAAAAGCAACGATTTCGTCATATACCGCGTCAATATCATTTGGAGACAAACCCATCATGGTAGCGTTTAAATAAACATTTTCGCGTCCATTCATGTCGGGGTGAAAGCCACCCCCTAATTCGAGTAAAGCGGCAATGCGGCCTTTCACCTCATAGTGTCCACCATCGGGTTGTAAAGTGCCCGAAATGACTTTGAGCAAGGTACTTTTACCAGCGCCATTTTTGCCAATAATACCCACCACTTGGCCTTCTGAAACGTTTAAATTCATGGGATGCAGCGCAGTAAAGGCTTGATGACGCGGCCGGTGGGTAATTATTTCTAATAAACGGTCAATGCCGTGTGCATAATGGGTGTAGGTTTTTCCGACGTTTTGTAGATTAATGA
>NBMI01000330.1 GCA_002085445.1 Candidatus Parabeggiatoa sp. nov. 2 | reverse complement strand
TTTTTTCATGCTATCTGCCAAAAAGAACATCCGCTCGTGTTGTTTATAGACGACTTGCAATGGGCCGATTTGGCCTCTTTGAATTTGTTAAAAACCTTGATGACGGACAGGGATAGTCGCTATTTCTTAATCATCGGTGCCTATCGAGACAATGAAGTCGATGCCACCCATCCCTTGATGATGACAATGGAAGAACGCCGACTCTTTGAAGTGTGAACCAGCCTCTATGGGGCCTTTGACCGATCTAGTTTATGACAAAACCCAAGGCAATGCCTTTTTTACCCATGAGTTTTTGAAGTCATTGTATGAACATGCTTTGCTAGTGTTTGAGCTCAAAACTCAAAGGTGGCAATGGGAGGCCTCTGAAATTACCGCTCTCGACATGACAGACAACGTGGTGGAATTGATGGCTGGCAAAATAGGCAAGTTGCCCACACACACACAAGCCGCTTTGAAATTGGCCGCTTGTATCGGTAATCAGTTCGAGTTGAAAACCTTGTCTCTCATCTATCAACAGGCTCAAACGGAGACATTCGCTCATCTTTGGAAAGCCATAGAAGAAGGGTTGCTTGAACCACAAGATGATCACTATAAACAACAATTATTGCAAAACCAAAACAAAGATGATGCCAATTCGTATTTTAAATTCCAACATGACCGTATACAGCAGGCGGCTTATGCCTTAATTGATGATGAACAGAAAAAAGCGGTACATTTGCAAATAGGCCGACTGTTGTTGGAAAAGACGACTTCCGATGAGTTGGAAGAGCGGATTTTTGAAATTGTTCGGCATTTCAATCAAGGGAGTGAATTACTGACTGAAACTCAAGAGAAAAGAAAACTCTCAGCCCTCTTTTCAAGGGCCGGATATCGTGCCAAAACCTCGGCCGCTTATCAAACGGCACTTGAGTTTTACAAGTCGGCCATCAAACTCTCGTCAATGGATTGGAACGCCGACTATGTGTTTCTACTTCAACTGTACGAAAATACGGCCCAATCCGCGTTTTTTGCCGGTGCCATAGCAGAACTCAATCAGTTTGCAGAGACTGTCTTTCAAAACGCCAAACAGGAAGCGGATAAAGTTGAAATCTATCGCTTATTGTTCCAAAAACTGAACCTTGAAGGTCAATATCCAAAAGCCATTGAGCTAGGTTTAGATATCCTTAACAAATTAGGTTACGCCCTGCCTAAGGTTAAGACGTTAGAAGAAGCCATTAGTATGATGTGTGAATTTAACGAAGAAATGACGGAACAAGCCGCAACCTTTGCTGATTTACCCCAAATGGAAGACCGGATCGCTTTGAAAGCCGCGGAGATCATCGCCACCTTAATTACGTCTACCTTTATTAGCTCTCGGATAGAGACTTGTATTTTGTTGGTAGTCTACTCGTTACGACTTTATGCCAAACTCGGTAATGCGCCCACTGCTCCTTTTTCTTGTAGCCTCTATGCCATATTTAATTTGCTTTTCCTAAACAATATCTCATTAGCCAAAGTGTATACTGAGATGACACTTAAGCTTGTAGAAGAGCCATTTTATGCTCGAAACAAAGCGCGTGGTTTACACGCAATCGCAATCTCTATTTATCCCTGGATAAAACCCATGAGTGCTAGTGTCAAGCGCTTATTAGAAGGCGTGCAAGCCGGTAAAGAGTTTGGTGACAAAGAATTTGTGTCCTATAACGCTTATGGTTATGTGTTGCATTCATTATGGGCCGGTATTCCGTTGCTAACGGTTCAAGAAAGAGCAGTATCTATGCTCGCTTTCACCCAAAGTCAACAAATGCAAACGCAATCTACTTGGATTGCGTCATTTGAAGCCGTGGTACACAATCTGCAAAACCTGTCATCGACACCTTACGTGCTTTTAAGTGATCATTTTGATGAACAGAGACAATTGTCTTCGTTGACGGAAGCTAACGATAATACCGGACTGCATTTTGTCTTTACGCATAAATTGTGGTTAGCTTACTTGTTTGGATATACCAAGGAATGCCAAACCCTCATTGTAGAACGAGAAAAGTATGAAATGGCCGGTTTAGGAGCCTATGTATTGGCTGGTGGACATTTTTATAAAGCACTTGCTTTACTGGCTTCTGAAAGAAACTCTGAAAGAAACGAGGTGTCGGAAAAGGTTTCCCAAATTAGGGATCAGATGAAGTTTTGGGCCTCCTCGGCCCCGATGAACTTTCAGCATAAGGTTGACTTGATTGAAGCGGAACAAGCCAGAGTGGCAGGTCGTCAATGGGAAGCGGTAGAAGGGTATGAAAAGGCCATCAAAGGCGCTAAGGCGCATGGATTTCTGCAAGAACAAGCGCTCGCTAATGAACTCTTCGCTCAATTCTGGTTAGCACAAGGCCATGAACAAATCGCCCAAATTTACTTAAAAGAGAGCTTCTATCGTTATCAACTCTGGGGCGCAACGGCGAAGGTGACGGATTTAGAACAAAAATATCCGCAATGGTTCGGCCAGCAAATCTCCCAAACGGTACCAACAACGGCAACAGTCAACCCGACGGGGACGGTTATCGCTTCGACTCAGAAAACGGTTTCCACACTGTTAGATTTAGACAGTGTCATAAAAGCCTCACAAACGCTGTCTGGAGAAATTTTCTTAAGCAAGCTGTTAGAGAAAATGATGCAGATTGTGATTGAAAATGCCGGCGCTGACAGAGGTTGTTTGCTACTGCCTCAACAAGACAACTGGTTTATCGAAGCACAAAGTGAGATATCTAGTGCCGAAGTGACGGTTTTACAATCCATTGCGGTTGAAAAAAGTGAGCAAGTTTCGACCAACATTATTCACTATGTTGCGCGTACTCAAGAAAGTGTCGTGTTGTCTGATGCGACTCAAGATGGGCGTTTTAGCCAAGAACCTTATATTATCAAACAGCGTCCGAAATCCGTGTTAGGCTTGCCGCTGGTCAATCAAGGCCAACTCACCGGTATCTTGTATTTAGAAAACCGCTTGACGGAAGGGGCTTTCACACAGCAGAGGTTGCAGGTGTTGAATATGTTATCCTCGCAACTGGCGATTTCGATTGAAAATTCGTTGTTGTACAACAACTTAGAACAAAAAGTGACGGAACGGACTTATGAACTGGCACAACGCACAGATGAACTGGAAAAAGAAGTGGTAGAACGCCAACGCGCTGAAGAGGCAGCCAAAGTGGCAAACCAAGCCAAAAGCACTTTTCTGGCTAACATGAGCCATGAACTGCGAACGCCGCTGAATGCCATTTTAGGGTTTGCCCAAATCATGCAGCGTAGCCGCACCTTACCCCAAGAACATCAAAACAATGTGGGGATTATCAATCGCAGTGGCGAATACTTGCTGTCGTTGATTAATGACGTGTTGGATATGTCCAAGATTGAGGCCGGTAAAATCACGTTGGATGAACAGAATGTTGACTTGTACCGTTTATTAGATGAAGTGCATGATTTGTTCTATCTGCGAGCTTCAAGTAAGCACTTGCAATTCGGGATTGAACGGAGTGACAACGTGCCGCGCTATATTTGTACAGATGGTAAGAAGTTGCGGCAGGTGTTAATTAACTTGATTGGTAATGCCCTTAAATTTACTCAAGAGGGTGGAATTTATTTACATGTCGAATCCCAACGGCCAAAATCTCCCCAACCCGTTGTAAAAGCGGGGCTTTTGGAAAAAGGGGCGATTGACAGTCAAGAGGTGATTTTAGAGTTTCGGGTAGAAGATACCGGCGCGGGTATTGCTGAAGATGAAATCGATAAACTATTTGAGGCCTTTACTCAAACGGCCACCGGGAGAGCGTCGCAACAAGGCACCGGCCTCGGTTTGCCAATAAGTCGTCAGTTTGTGCAATTGATGGGCGGCGATATCAGCGTACAGAGTCAAGTTGGCAAAGGCACCGTATTTCAATTTGGCATACGCGCCCAAGTCGTGAGTTCCGCCGAACTCGCATACAAAGGTGGCCCAACCACACGTCAAGTCATTGCCCTTGAACCCAATCAACCGCGTTATCGCATTCTGATTGCGGATGATAAATGGGACAATCGTCAATTGCTGATTCAACGACTCAATCCGTTTGGTTTTGAGCTCCGCGAAGCCAGCAATGGGCAAGAAGCCATTAACATTTGTGACGAATGGCAACCGCACTTGATTTGGATGGACATTCGGATGCCCGTCATGGACGGCCTACAGCCGGCTGTGATGACTTTTTACGCAAACCGTTTAAAGAGGCCGATATCTTTGAATTGATGCACAAGCATATCGGAGTACGCTATATCTATGAAGACGTGAAAGAACCCGTTTCTGACGAAGCCGCCGCACAAGAAGTGCTGACAGCAGAGACACTCGCCACGTTACCTAATGACTTATTAACACAAATGCACCAAGCCGCGCTTGACTTAGATATCGAATTAACGCTAAATATCATTGGTCAAGTTAAAAAGCAAAACGTACCACTCGCCAACGCCCTACTTCAACTGGCAAACCAGTTTCAGTATGAGCGTCTACTGGATTTACTTGAGCAAGTCTCAACTTCTTTTACTTGATGATAAAGTTTTTAGTCTGACAATGCACAAGGATTGTATATAATAAGGGATTTTATTCGCATCGCCAAAAATCACCTCAGTCAATTTTTTTAAATACAGCAATGACAAGGGAATAGCTGATTAATGGAGATGAAAATTTCAGGCATTTTATCGAATTCGTTCATTGCGATTCCCCAACGCCAAGAAATCTATATAAGTGGGTAAAAAAAAGTCTTTTAACATTGATAGCTTATTAACACACCAACCCCGAAGGGGTTGAATATGAATAGCCTTTCAGGCAAAAGTTTCCGCAACGGAAACTTTTGCATGAAAAGGTGCAACCTGTGGAAAAGGTATCAAATACGTGCCAACCCCGAAGGGGTTGAATGTGCATAAGTGGGTAAACAAAAGTCTTTTTGAGACTCATAACGAGCGGCTTGTGAGTAGCTTTCGCGACGACTACAAACCGTCATCAAAAATGTTAAAGGATTTATGCGTACCTACTTACAATCCTTGGGCGTTTGGGCGCACGAAAAAACTTGATCATCGAGTTTTAGGAATAAACGGAATTTTTCTAGTTTGTCAGACAGTAATCAGTGATAAGTGTAAGTGAGCCGTCGTCCAAACTTTAGTTTGGCAATCGGCAGTCGTCCAAACTTTAGTTTGGCAGTCGTACAAACGTCAGTCGTCCAAACTAACTAATGGCCGTGCCAAAGAATGTTTGGCACTGCCAAGTCCTACTACAAACGCCGGGCAATGAATCGCCTACTACAAACTCTGTCAACTAACTACAATTAAAAGAGGTATCAATAGGGCCATGAGTTGAAATTGCTTGAACTATTATGCGATATGGCCCACAATTGACGGCCATATTAAAAGAGGTATCAATAGGGCCATGAGTTGAAATTGCTTGAACTATTATGCGATATGGCCCACAATTTGCGTCAGTGATAATCGCCTACTACAAACACTACAAACGGAAAGGCGATGAATCGCCTACTACAAACTCCCTGGAAATTGTTCCTTAGATAACTATTGATAACTGGTAACTTATTATGTTGACTTTACCCAATTACCAAATCCTGACTCAAATTTATGAAAGCGCCAACTCACTCGTCTATCGCGCCGTGCGAAACGAGGACAATCAACCCGTTATCCTCAAAGTCCTCAAACAAGACTATCCCACGCCAGAGGAACTGAC
>NBMI01000090.1 GCA_002085445.1 Candidatus Parabeggiatoa sp. nov. 2 | reverse complement strand
TGTTGTTGGTATATTAAATTTTGTGAGTTGCCTAACTAACTCTCTTCTAGTGCCCTTTAGGGTACTTAAGCTTTTAGACAACGGCTTTAGCCGTTGGCGTTGGGGTGGTGGTATGGAAACTTCCGCTCTCCTGCACTAGTCGTCTGTCAACAGTCGTCCAAATTAACTCTCGTGAAAAAATGGGTAGAAACGATGTTTGGCAGTCGTCCAAACTAACGTTTGGCAGCAAGTTAAAGTCCAAAGCTAAAGCTTTGGACGGAATGCCAAAGCTGAAGCGTTGGACTCCTTGCTAACTCTTTTTCAATTTCTCAATCAACGGCTGAAAAATTTGCACCCAATCTGTTTTCGTCAGTGGCCCTACGTGCTTATAGCGCACAATGCCTTGTTTATCAATCACAAAGCTTTCCGGTGTGCCAGTCACTCCCCAGTCCATGCCAATCTGCCCTTTTTCATCAAAAGCATTGGCAACATACGGATTACCCGTTCGCGCTAATACCATTTTTGCCTCTGGCACGGTATCTTTATAAACTAAGCCATAAATGACGTAACCTTCTCCAGCCAGTTGCATCAATAATTGATGTTCATCACGACAGGCGATACACGAAGAAGACCACACATTCAAGAGGGAAACTTTTCCGATAAAGTCCTTATCGCTCAATGTGTTACTGACATCACTGAGTTGCGGCAAAGTGAAGGCAGGGGCTGGTTTATCAATGCGGGTAGAGTCTATCTCACGCGGATTTAAACCCAAACCTACATATAAAAAACCAGCCAATACAATAAATAGGCCTAAAGGGAGTAGATAACGTAACATAATGTTGTTCCTTTTTAGTCGGGCGGATTATACGCCAGCCCCAACGGGGCGGATTAATGATTAATGATTAATGATTAATGATTAATGATTAGCCCCAACGGGGCGACATTAATAAAGCCTGTGTATCTACCAGGAAGAGGCGACATTAATAATTAATGATTAATGATTAATGATTAATGATTAATGATTAATGATTAGCCCCAACGGGGCGACATTAATATAGCCTGTGTATCTACCAGGAAGAGGCGACATTAATATAGCCAAGGGCAACGCCCCAGGAACCCAACGGGGCAATTTATGGGGCCGATAACGTGGCGCTAAAAAAACCTTACTTTTGAACGTGGTTAGGCTGAGGGATTAAACGCGCCAGTTCCTCTTGTGCGTAAGCGTCGCCTTGCTCGGCCGCTTTGCGAAACCATCGTGTGGCTTCTGCCACATCTTTAGGAACACCTTGGCCTTTTTTATATAGGATAGCTAAATTGACTTGGGCATCAACATTGCCTTGCTCAGCAGCTTTGCGATACCATTGTGCCGCTTTGGTCAAATCTTGAGGAACACCGTCGCCATCATAATACAACAATCCAAGGTTATTTTGCGCTTTTGCATCTCCTTGTTCGGCCGCTTTGCCAAGCCAGCTAGCCGCCTCGGCAGACTGTTTGGGCACACCTTTGCCGTCATAATACATCATGCCAAGTTGGAATTGCGCGGTGGCGTGGCCTTTTTTGGCCGCTTTTTGAAACAATTGGGCCGCTTTAACATAGCCTTTGTTATTATAATAATCCATGCCGCGCTTGAAGTCGCTGTCAGCATTGCCACAACCGCTGAGGTAAAGCGTCAGTGTCAAAAAAAATAAATACCAGCTTTTAGTGAACATTTATTGTCCTTTTATACGGAACATACTTCAAATCTGTGAAAATGACAAACTTTTCAGAAAATACCGAGCAAAATTATCGAATTATCATTGATTGAATCATTTTTCATTTTTCAGTTGTCATTATAGTCCAAAAATCCGTTGTACTTTCAGTATAATCGGGTGTGTTCCACTTGTCCTTTTAGAAGTTTTTAGGGAAAAAGGCCATCAATCAAATCAACAGAATCAATTTGCCAACCTGGCCCCCAAACCGCCAGGTTTTAGACACCCTTGTATGGTAAGTCATTAAAAATACTTACCAAATCAAGAAAGAAAACCTAGCCATCAAAAGAAACCTTACCAATTGAGCGGCAAGACAACTCAAAGTCTGTGAGATAAATGACACACCCTTTTAATCGCCCGACAGTACAGATACCATCCATCAAAGGGAAGGTATCTGTGAAAATCGCCTTAATCGGAATCCATCCTCAAAGGGATGTATCTGTGGAAAATTAGCTTTTAGCCATGAGGCTGAGCGACTGGCGGAAAGCTTGATCATCGTTCTTGACGTAATTTTTCTAAAGCTTGTTGCGCTTTAACATCTCCTTGCGCCGCTGCTTTACTCAACCAGTGTTCTGCTTCAGTTAAATTTCGAGAGACGCCTTTGCCAAGGGCATACATCACCCCTAAGTTGAATTGTGCTATCGCATTGCCTTGTTCGGCCGCCTTACGAAACCAGTGTGCGGCTTTGGTGATGTTATCTTGAGAATCCTGTTCGCTTTGAGCGTATATCCGCCCCAAATTGAATTGTGCTTGAGCAAATCCTTGTTCGGCCGCTTTTTGATACCATTGTTTGGCTTGGGCAATATCTTGGGTGACTCCTCGGCCGTGTTCATACATCACTCCAAGGTTATTTTGCGCTTGAAAATGGCCTTGCTCAGCGGCTTTGCGATACCAGTGTATTGCTTTGCTGAAATCTTGGGTAACACCTTTGCTTCTTTCATAGACCACGGCTAAATTGTGTTGCGCGGGCACAAATCCTTGCTCGGCCGCTTTGCGAAACCACTGCACCGCTTGGGTAACATTCTGTTGGGTGATCTTTTTGCCACTCAAGGATATCAGCCCCAAGCTGAATTGTGCTTGAGCAACGCCTTGCTCGGCCGCTTTGCGATACCAGTGTATTGCTTTGCTGAAATCTTGGGTAACCCCTTCGCCACTTTCGTACATCACGCCCAAGTTGTGTTGCGCCGGCGCAAATCCTTGCTCGGCCGCTTTGCGAAACCAGTGTGCCGCTTGGCTAACATCTTGGGTGACACCGTCGCCTTTTAAATACTTCACCCCTAAGTCGTATTGTTCTAGCGCCTTTTTGGACACGGCCCGTTGGCGAGCCGTCTGACGAGTACTAAAGTCCTTGTCGTCGTTCACGCCTTGGGTAGTTGGTTCCTGAGCCTTTCCAATCACGTCCCCTTGCCGAGCCGTCAACTCCTTGTCATCGTTCACACTTTGACCAGTCGATTTTTTCACCTGGCTTCCACAGCCGCTGAAAGATAGGGAAAATACCCATATAAAACACAATAAAAACAATATATTACGTAACATTTGTGTTTCCTTTTCGTATAGATATACTAAGTACTTTTGCCTCACATCAAGTATTTTGCAGGAACCGAACGGGCAACCACAAGGGATTGGGCAACCACAAGGGATTGGGCAACCACAAAGGATTGGGCAACCACAAGGGATTGCCCCTACATAATAATCATGTAGGGGCAATCCTTTATGGTTGCCCCACAGTGCGGGGCACGGTGCGACGACGATAGCGTTTATCGGTTGCCGCCAAAAGGCCGCCCAACGCCATCAATAAGCCGCCTAACCAAATCCAGCGAATAAACGGCTTATAATAAACGCGCACACTCCACGCACCGTCGCCTAAATGCTCGCCCAAGGCGACATAAATGTCACGGCTGAAGCCCCAATCAATCGCCGCCTCCGTCATGGGCATCTGTTGCACCCTATAAAGCCGTTTTTGCGGATACAATACCGTGAGTGGCTCACCATTTTTCAGCACTCTGACAGTACCTTCGTCCGCTTTATAATTAGGGCCCTCAATAATTTTTGTGCCTTCAAAAATAAAGCTATAGTCCCCTAATTCCAAGGCCTTATGCGGCTCCAAACGCACATCTTTTTCAATGCTAAAGGCATTAGACAAGGTGACACCAATCACAAACACGGCCACACCAATATGGGCAACCGTCATACCATAAAAACTAGGCGGAAGGCTGCGTAATTGAATACCACCCTTTGAAGCAGAATTTCCGCCCTTTTTCAAAGCTTTGCTCGAAGGCAAATTATCCTTCCGTTTATTTCGCGTATCCGTTGTACTACCTCTCGGCGGGATTTTTCCGCCCTTTGGCAAAGACTTGCTCGGAAAAATGACGAGTTTATCACGCATATTTTGCACAGCGGTTAAAATAATCCAAGCAGCGACCGCTACCCCGGGGAAAACAACCAAACCGGCTTTACCCACCACCAAAACGGGCAACAGCAAACCGAACACTAAACTGGCGATGAAAATGTAACGCAAACGGATAAACAACGTTTTCGGCTGCTCACTCTTCCAACGGGCGAGCGGCCCAATTCCAAGTAACAACATGGCTGGGGCCATAATCCAGAAAAACACGACCGAAAAATAGGGCGGCCCTACCGAAATTTTGCCCATGTCCAAGGCATCCATAAAGAGCGGATATAACGTGCCCAACAACACGCCAGCACAGGCCACAACTAGCAATATGTTATTGATAAGCAACAAAGTTTCTTTAGACAGCAACTCAAAATGCCCCCCCTTGCCAACACTAGGCGCACGCCAAGCATAAAGCGTCAAAGACACACCGACCACCACTGCCAAAAAGGCAAGGATAAAAACACCGCGCTCTGGATCAGTCGCAAAAGCATGTACCGAAGTCAATACGCCGGAACGCACCAAGAAAGTGCCCAATAAACTCAGCGAAAACGCCATAATAGCCAATAACACCGTCCAATTCTTAAACGCGCTACGTTTTTCAGTGACAGCCAGAGAATGAATCAAAGCCGTGCCGACGAGCCAAGGCATAAACGAGGCATTTTCGACCGGATCCCAAAACCACCAGCCACCCCAGCCAAGTTCATAATAGGCCCACCAACTGCCCAAGGTAATGCCCAAAGTTAAGAATATCCAAGCCACCAACGTCCAAGGCCTCGACCATCTTGTCCAGGCACTATCAAGCTTACCGCCCAACAAGGCCGCGATAGCAAAAGCAAACGCCACCGAAAAACCCACATAACCCATATATAACATAGGCGGATGCACCACCAAGCCGGGATCCTGCAACAATGGATTGAGATCGCGCCCATCGACGGGTGCCGGAGAAATGCGCTCAAACGGGTTAGACGTCAGGAGCATAAACAGCAAAAAGCCGATACTCACAAAACCCATCACCGCAATCACGCGCGCCGCCATCGTTTGCGGCAAACTACGACTAAAAATAGCCACCGCCACCGTCCATAAACTCAACATCAGCGCCCACAACAGCAACGAACCTTCGTGTCCACCCCAAACGCTAACATAGCGATAGATAAGCGGCAACGAACTGTTGGAATGACCGGCGACATAAAGTACAGAAAAGTCATTATTGACAAAAGCATAAGTCAAACAACCGTAAGCCAGACTCATAAACACAAACTGCCCGATAGCAGCGGGGCGAGCGACAGCCATCCAATTAGGAATCCGCTGATGTGCCCCGATAAGCGGAAATATCGTTTGTGCTAAAGTCAAACAAAGGGCCAGAATTAAGGCCAAATGACCAAGTTCAGGAACAAAATGTTCAAGTTCAGCAATAAAGTGTCCAAGTTCAGGTATCATATTTTTTCAGTGATCAGTTTTTTCAGTGATCAGTGGTCAGTTATCAGTTATCAGTTATCAGTTTAGGGCCGAAAGAAATCGGATTTCTCTTTTGGCCGATGAATGTTAAAGGATTTATGCGTACCTACTTATCAGTAATCAGTTTATCAGTTTATCCGTTTATCTAAAAACGTTTTTTTTGTACCACCCAACGTTGTTGCCCACCCGATTCGTATTTTTGTGCAAGAAAAAACAGTTTCGCAGAGCGCAACTGGAGCAAAGTTTGGACTCCTTACGATTGCCAAACTAAAGTTTGGACTCCTGTCAAACTAAAGTTTGGACTCCTAGAAAAACGCTGTTCTAGCTCGAAATCAGAAGTCCAAATGAAATCGTCGTAGTCTTCTTTGATTTGGGAAATCGGCTTGCCCATCGTATTACTCCTTTTGATGAATTGGTGTTGAAAAAATTCCAAACAGATAATGATAGACAAAGGCTTTGTTATCAAAAAGGCTTATTTTTAGGGTGATTTGGCACACGCTGGTTTGAGGGCCATAAAATACTTTGAAAGGTTTCAAATTAAACTCTGGCCCTAAAACGATTTTATTTCGCTACTATTAGTAGGGTTATTGAGTACAATCTTGTTTGAGGGCCATAAAATACTTTGAAAGGTTTCAAATTAAACTCTGGCCCTAAAACGGTTTTATTTTCCTACTATTAGTAGGGTTATTGAGTACAATCTTGTTTGAGGGCCATGAAAGACTTTGGATGAATATTGGAGTCCTTACGACTGCCAAACTAAAGTTTGGACTCCTGCCAAACTAAAAACGGTCGTTTGGACTCCTTACGACTGCCAAACTAAAGTTTGGACTCCGGTTCACTGTTCACTGATTTTTGTGCATGCCCACTTTGATAGCAGGCATTGTTTTTTAAAGTATCAGCCAATTCAGGCGGCACGTAATTTTCGTCATGTTTAGCCAGCACCGTTTCGGCCTTAAAAGTGCCATTGGCTTGTATCCGCCCATCTGTCACAACGCCTTGGCCTTCACGAAATAAATCCGGCAAAATGCCGGTGTATTGCACCAGGACGGTGTGATCGCAATCGGTGACAGTAAAATTCACCAGCAAGCTATCGGAAGCACGTTGCACACTGCCTTTCTCGATAAATCCACCGAGACGAATCATATGTCCCATAGATGCCTCTCCAGCCTTGATCTGAGTTGGCGTGTAAAACAAATTCATGTTTTGATTAAGGGCCGTTAGTGCCAACGCAACGCTGGCACTAACACCAATAACGATTAGTAATACGACGCTGAGACGTTTTTTATGCGTTTGAGTCATGGTAATCACGACGTTTCCTCCGTAGTTTGCGAGCCAGTACACGCAACAAGTTGCGTTCATGGATCATGGGGATGATTAAATTAGCAACAAGAACAATTAGGGCTAAACCGTAACTAGCCCAAATAAAAAAGGCGTAACCGCCCATATCGAAAAACTCTTTCATAGTAGTATCAATCTCTAGTATGATAAAAAAAAGCCCGTTTGTCGTTTGTAGTAGGCGATTTATCGCCTAAAACTGGGAGTTTGTAGTAGGCGATTTATCGCCTCTGGCGATTTTTAATCACGTTGAGTTGTGCAATTACCATTTCAAAAAAAGGCCGGTAATTTGAGGATTCTTTAATCAAATTAAGAAAAGTGTTTTTATCACCAGCCGTGCCCAATTGTTCTAATTGAGCGTCTCTCATAATAGAAGACATTTTGATGTTTGCTATTTTGCTTTTATCGGTAGCCTTTTGTTCAATATATAAATTAACCCGTTGTTGAAATTTTTCAAAGACGCGTTGTTCTGGAATAAGAGAATTGACGACGATGCTAGTGAATTCACTTTTGAGGGCGATTCTTAAAAAGAAGTTTAACCCCGGTATTGTTTGATAATCGTTGGCAAAAAAGCCCACTATCAGTGATGATAGCGGTAAGCCTAGATTACCAAAAATATCATTAATACCATTTCGGGTGTCAATAAGGATAACATCCGGGTTGATTTCTTTTCGAACGTCTTTCAGCAAGTCCGTCATTTGTTCGACAATCTGTTCGGTACCCGATACATTCAAGCGGGCTAAGCTTTCTAAATAGTGTCGAAAGTGGGTACCATATTTGGGCGCATCCGGTATGGAAGTTTCTTCACTTAGGTTGCCGGCGAGAATGACATGAAGTTCGCCTTTGCCAGCATATTCTTTAGAGATTTGAATGGCATAAGGCTTTAACTTGACTTCATCCCCAGCAAACAATCTATCTAACAGATATTCGACAGTACCATTGGTTGGTGGTGCGTGGGCGAGATCAAAAAAGTTAGCAAACCCCGGGGCTTCAAAGTCACAGTCTATCATCACGACTTTTTTTCCGTAGTGCGTCGCATAAAAAGCCGCAAACGCCGCGAGGGCCGTAGTTCGTCCTACGCCACCTTTATGACTATAAAACGTGACGATAGGACTGGAAAGTTTGTATTCAGTGATTTTCATAGTCAAAATTCTTCCTAACCCTCCGTTGCCAAAGCTTACCTTTACCACAAGTAGAATAAATTAGCTTATGTAGCTTATGTAATGGTTACTCATTACAAAGGCAGCCATCTGAAAGCGAAAGTCCCCTAAAGGGGACTCAATAAATAATTATCTGAAAATCTATATTTTCAGTCCGCAATAGTCTGCCTATAAATTTTCATAATCAATTAAGTTGTCGAGTCTTCTTTTGAGCTTAGCATCTACTTTATCTGGATTTCTGTCTTGGCTAAACAAATAGTGGTAAAAATCATCCATTTTACGATCAGATAAAGTGACGATGCTAATGTCAATTCTTTCTTGGCTAAATTGACTTTTAAATTGACTTTTAAAGTCACTGTATATTGTATTGTTTTTATCTGTTAATAAGACAAAAACATCAATATTCGTATTAAATTTAAACGAAATGCGATAGTCCAAAATAGTTGAATCATCTATTTTGTTCTGAAGGAAATTTTCAATTTCCATTATTTTCTTCAACGCAAGAAGCATATCTATTTTACAACCTCATCTATGATTTGATAAATGCTTTTACACAGTTCAACAAATTTTCTGATGTCGCGCTCTCTAAAAGGATTCATTTCTATATATCGAACTTTTGGATTCCAAGCTTGATATAAATATTTGACATATGAGTTTTTTATCAAGTTTTCTATAGGTTTATCTATCTTCTGGATATTTTTGCGCAAAAGAGGTATGTCGTTGTGCTGAAAATTATGAATTTTTCGACTATCCCTTGATTGAGTGAGTTCTAATGTTTTTATCGCATAAGTAGCAATACATTCAATAACATACCCTGATAAGTAATAAATATCGGCCAAGATATTTTCTTTGTCATAGGAATCAGCATAAGAAATCTTATCAAGATAGTCAAGCATGTATTCACAGGTGTCTAAATGTCTTCGGGCTGCGGTTCTATATTCTTTATAGTTCATTTTAGTACATTTTCCGTTAATCTAGTGACGGTGACTATCTTTTGAGGGAGAGTCTCCGTTTAATCTCATTCACTTACTTTTACACAGTTCAACAAATTTTCTGATGTCGCGCTCTCTAAAAGGATTCATTTCTATATATCGAACTTTTGGATTCCAAAACTTTCTAGGGCAACGCCCTAGGAAAGCTTTCCTTAATGTTTGTTCGTAGTAGGTGATTTATCACCTATTTTTGTGCCGTTTGTAGTAGGCGATTTATCGCCTAAAACGGGGAAGGGGGCCGGCCCGTTTGTAGTAGGCGATTTATCGCCTCATGCGCTATATTAATATCGCCCCGTTGGGTTCCTAGGGCGTTGCCCCAGGCTTTATTAATGTCGCCCCGTTGGGGCTTTCTTGGGGCGTTCATGAAGGCGAGATTAATTTATCCCCGTTGGATTCCCTACTCTATGCACATAAATTACCTTAATATGTGTGTGGGTAAAAAATGGCTCGGAATTTAATTGGGTTTTGGGCGGTTGATATTCGTTCCTCATCCGAATGAGCCAATAAAAAATATATGATAAATCAATGACATAAAAAATGTGTGCCTAGAGTAGCCCCGTTTTAGGCGATAAATCGCCTACTACAAACGAGGCGATAAATCGCCTACTACAAACGAAGAACGGGAGATATTATTTAACTGGCTGATGACTCACTAATTCTTGTACCCAACGAGTATTGCGTTCTCTTTCTAGGATTTCTCCACGCGCTCGCATTAGTACGACTAGCGCGTAAAACAATTTAAACGCGACTGCCATGAGTAGTAATGGGATTAGCATAGAAATATCAATCGTGGGCGCTTTAAATTCGGTGATCATTTGAGTGACGCTTGAGCCTTGGTGCAGCGTATTCCACCATTCGACGGAGTAGTGAATGATGGGAATGTTGACGATACCGACGAGTGCTAACACAGCACTGGCACGGGAGGCGGTGCGTTTGTCTTCGATGGCCGAATTGAGGGCAATAATGCCTAAGTATAAGAACAGTAGAATGAGTTCAGACGTTAGGCGAGCATCCCATACCCACCAAGTGCCCCACATGGGTTTTCCCCAGAGGGAGCCGGTGGCTAGGGCTAGGAAGGTAAATGAGGCGCCGATGGGTGCGGAGCTTGCCGCTATGACTTCGGCTAATTTGATGCGCCAAATGAGTCCAATGCCTGCCGCTATTGCCATTACCATGTAAATAAATAGCGACATCCATGCGGCGGGCACATGCACGTACATAATCCGCACGCTTTCGCCTTGTTGATAGTCGGGCGGTGACGCAAATAAGCTGAAGAAAAGTCCTTCTAACATAAAGGCGAGACAAATCCAGCCAAACCAAGGGATTAAGTACCCAGAAAGGTTGTAAAAGTATTTGGGAGATGAGTGTTTTTGTAAGAAAGCCCACATAGTTTTCAATGATCAGTTGTCAGTTGTCAGTTTTCAGTTTTACCTGTAATTGCGAATTAAGGGTTGAATTAAATAATAAAAACTTCAACACAGAGACACGGAGCGACACAGAGTTTCACAGAGATTTCCCTATCTGAATGGCTCTGTGTGACTCTGTGGTTCTCTGTGAACTGAAAATTAGCTCAAGCTAATTCGCAACGCGGCCGCTGTTGCAAAAGGGGCCAGTGTTAGGGATAAGCAGAGTAGTGCTGCTAATAAGTAGAGTTCTCCGGCAACTTCAAATCCTGTCGCAGCTTTATTGACGGCGCCGGCGGCAAATATCAAGACGGGAATATATAAGGGTAATACGAGTAAAGACAATAATACGCCGCCGCGGCGTAGGCCTACAGTTAGTGCAACGCCGATTGCGCCGATTAAACTTAAAATCGGGGTGCCTAGTGTTAGTGTCGCTACTAAAGTGGGCGTGGCATGTTGCGGTAAAAAAAGTAATATGCCCAAAAAGGGCGCTAATATTATTAGCGGTAGTCCAGTGACTAGCCAGTGTGCGAGGACTTTTGCGAATACCAGTAGTGGTAAGGAGTGGGCCGATAGGGCGGTTTGTTCTAGGGTGCCGTCTTCAAAGTCGGCGCGAAATAGGTTGTCTAGTGACAGCAGGGCTGCTAATAGGGCTGCTACCCATATCACGCCGGGGGCGATGGTTTGTAAGTGTTTTGATTCGGGCGAAATGCCTAGCGGAAATAGGCTAATCACTATGATAAAGAATAGTAATGGATTAGCGAGCTCGGAGCGGTGGCGATAGGCTAGGGTGAGATCGCGTTTTAGGAGTATGTAAAAAGCAGATAGTTCTGATACCATAATTTTAGCGTTGTTTATAACAGTTTGTAGTTTGTAGTAGGCGATTTATCGCCTAAAACTAGAAAAGTACCTCGTAGTGGCTAAAGCCATTACTACAAACGGCCCCCTAAGTAGCTAAAGCCACAGAGTTTGTTTGTAGTAGGCGATTTATCGCCTAAAACTAGAAAAGTACCTCGTATCTATATTTTCCAAAAAAATTGAGAAATCCGATTTCTCCAAGAAATCGGATTTCTTGGCAAGGATAGAGAAATCCGATTTTTCAAAAAAATATGATTTATTGGCAAAAAAAATCCCTGCTTATATGCAATCCCTGTATCACTTGATTTATAGGCCCTATTAGCCAATACTTATACACAAACCTTGGAAGAATCAGTAAGTAGTGAGCACTGATAACTGATAACTGATAACTGACAAGAGGATTTTACCATGTCTCGTTTTCTAATCATCTTTTTGGGCCTGTTTCTTATTATACCGGCCTGTTCAGATAACCAACCGCCCAAAGGCGGCGGCGGCGGTTCGTCAGATCCGCCCACCATCACCACGTTGCCGACTTTTGATAATACTAAACGCCTTGCGTTAATCATTGGCAATGCCGACTACAAAAAAGTCCCTTCGCTCGATAATCCCGTCAATGACGCGAACGATATGAAAACGATTCTAACTCAGTTGGGCTTTGAGGTTATGTTGGGCCGTAATTTGTCGCGCCGCGCTATGCTCGATGTGGCGCATAAGTTTGGGCAACGTTTACAAAACGGCGGGGTGGGCTTATTTTACTTCTCAGGGCACGGAGTGCAAGCCAAGCAGCGTAATTATTTACTACCAGTGGATGCCACCATTAGAACCGAGGCCGAAATTGAGTATGAGTCGGTGGATGCGGGCCGTGTGTTGGCGCAAATGGAGCAAGCCAATAAGGCTGGCGTGAATATCGTTATTCTTGATGCTTGTCGAGATAATCCTTTTAAGGACACGGCGATGAAAGACCTAGTAAAGGGCTTAGCTAAAATGGACAGTCCCAGAGGCACGTTAATCGCCTACGCGACCGCGCCGAATTTGGCGTCTTATGGCGATAGCGATCTGCGTAATAGTATTTATACCAAATATCTGCTATATAATGTTTTTTCATAAAAGTCAATCATTTTTTCCAGCACCTGCCGAAGAATTGGTATTGTTTGTGAAGATTTGTTAATAAATTGGGTACTATGCATGAACCGCTTTGCGGGAAAAATCCCATATCAGTGTGCTTGATATGTTAACCGGTGTGGCAAACCAAGTGGTGACCGAAACGGAGGGTTTCCAAGTGCCTTGGCAAGCGGCCTCATTGACGCATCGTTTTTGTTTTGGCAACTGTGTACAGTTAGCACAGTCACCGCGCCAGGATATCTCGGCTTTGTTGCGTGCATGCGAAACCCATTTTGAGGCGGGCCGTTTAACCAGCGGCCGTGGTGGCAATGCGTTAGCCTGTTATGAGGACGTACTCAAAAAAGACCCAACCAATGCCAAGGCCTTAGCCGGCCTTGCCAAAATAGAGGGCCGTTATGTCGAATTGGCTAAACAGGCGTTGCGACAGCGAAACCCCGACAAAGCTAAGGAACATTTAGCCCGTTTACGCCAACTCAATCCTAACTCGCCCCAGTTAGCGGCCCTTGAAACGCAACTCGCCGAAAACACAGCGCTACCACCGCCCGATGTTGCGCCGTTGTTGCGTACCTGCGAAGCCCATTTTAACGCCAACCGCCTAACCAGCGGCCGTGGTGGCAATGCGTTAGCCTGCTACGAGGACGTACTCAAAAAAGACCCAACCAATGCCAAGGCCTTAGCCGGCCTCGCGAAAATAGAGGCTCGTTATGTCGAATGGGCCGAACGGGCTTTGCGACAGGGAAAACTCGACAAAGCCAAACGCTATTTAGCCAGTTTACGCAAAGTCAACCCAGAATCACCCCAGTTAGCGGCCCTTGAACAACTTATTAACAACAACACTTTTGTTGCCGGCAAAGTGATTCGTGATCGCTTAAAGGATGGCACATTAGGCCCCAAAATGGTCTGGATACCCGGCGGCCGCTTTAAGATGGGCGACATCCAAGGCGGTGGCGACAGTGATGAAAAGCCTGTGCTTATGATATCAGTGGACAAATTTGCGATGGGCAAATATGAACTCACCGTGGGCGAATTTCGGCGGTTTGTTAAAGCCACCGGCTACAAAACCGACGCGGAAAAAGGAAAGGGTTGTTATGTGTATAAAAACCCAACAGATTTTTGGCAAAAGGAAAAAAAGGCCAACTGGCGCAACCCTTATTTTTCTCAAAACGACAATCACCCGGTTGCGTGTATTAGTTGGAATGATGCCACCGCTTATGCCCAATGGTTAAGCCGTCAAACCGGCCAACACTATCGTTTGCCAACCGAGGCCGAGTGGGAATACGCCGCTCGTGCCGGCACAACAACCTCGCGCTATTGGGGAAATAACCCCGATGAGGCTTGTCGTTATGCCAATGTCGCAGACCAAAGTCTAAAGAAGAAAAAGTCTGATTGGCCTTGGACAATTCACAATTGCACCGATGGCTATGTTTATACCGCCCCAGTGGGCCGTTTTAAACCCAACGCGTTTGGTTTATTTGACATGATAGGCAATCTTTGGGAATGGACATGCTCCGAATATGAGAGCAAATACACCGGCAAAGAAAAACGTTGTGTCAAAAGTGCCGGCCGCTTTGCCGCGCGCGGGGCCTCGTGGAGCAGCGTTGCGGGGTGGGCGCGGTCGGCGTACCGCATCAGGGACACGCCGTCTAACCGCAGCGACTACGACGGTGGGCGGCTTGCTAGGATGCCGTAACCCTCTGCACTTTTCCCTCTTTCCCTTTTCCCTTTTTTCCCGCGCGAAGCGCGGGCCCGATTTTTTTGTAATAACCATAATACAATAAGGGTTATTATGGTCGGTTTTAGCAAATCTTGGCGGTTTGTGAAAGAAAGGGAAAAGTGGTTTGAAAAAACCTGACAGATATGATATTCAGATAATTCTTTAGTCCCCTTTAGGGGACTTGAGCTTTTAGATGTTGGCTGTTTTGAAATTATTTACCTGAAAATCTCTATTTCAAAAAATTGTCAGGTTTATGTCATTCAAAGTCGGGAATTCGGGGATGTCAGCGGGGAAAAAAATAGGACTTGATAAATAATTAATGATTAACAATTAATGATTAATAATTAATGATTAATTATTCGGGGAGATCGGTGGGAAAAAAAGGAAGAGGCTAAATAATTTAGGACTTACGCATTGACAAAATTAATTGATTGAATATTCAATCAGTTACGTATAAAAGGCCTTGGCCGGTATTTGGACAGTTATTAAATAAAATCAATTGATTAGTTTGCTGAGTGCGTAAGTCCTATAATTAATGATTAATTCAGGGATGTCGGCGGGAAAGAAAAAAATGGGACTTGGTAAATAATCAATGATTAACAATTAATTTATTAAACTTGTCCCTAAATAAACGTAACTTAATAAAACCAAGGGCAACGCCCTTGGCTTTAAGCCCCAACGGGGCGACATTAATAAAGCCTGTGTATCTACCAGGAAAGCGCGACATTAATAAAACCTAGGGCAACGCCCTAGGAACCCAACGGGGCGAGATTAGATTAATATAGCGTGTGAGGCGATAAATCGCCTACTACAAACGGCCGTTCCCCCGTTTTAGGCGATAAATCGCCTACTACAAACGAATACTTTTGAGAACGCTGACTGACGTAATTTAAGGCTCCAAACAAAAATCCCTTATTATATACAATCCTTGTAGTTATAATTAAAGTACAACGAATTACGCGGATAAACGAATTATGACAAATCAATACGAAATAATTATTTATTGGAGCCAAAAAGATAAAGCCTTTATTGCAGAAGCCCCTGAATTACCTGGATGTATGGCTGATGAAACCTGCGGTAAACTGAAGCCGACTTTAAGGCTCAATACCATTAAGTTAAGAACACCAAGATTTTTTGTCAAAAGGCATTGACTAACAGGCTGGGTTTAGTCACCTTTAGGTTCCTGAACGCTATTAGCCTTGGGATTTATCCCAAGGCGGGATGGAACTGGGTTTAGTCACCTTTAGGTTCCTGAACGCTATTAGCCTTGGGATTTCTCCCAAGGCGGGAGGATTTCTCCCAAGGCTCAAATTAATATATCTCTATCACGTGATTCACCATTGAGCTACCCAAAATGCCAACACTTCAAATTCAAGCACAATTATCCTTTAACGACTTATTAAGGGCGGTTGAACAACTCAAGACTTCCGAATTAAAAAAATGGGTTTCCCAAGTCATTACGATACAAGCACAACGACGCGCTACCCAATTGTCGCACCATGAATCGCAACGCTTACTCAAAATTAATCAACCTATAAAACACCACATTCAAACACAGTACGAAGCACTCATTGCCAAACGTCAGGCCGAAACACTCACACCCGATGAATACCAAGAATTACTACTGATGACTGAACAAATTGAGCGGCTAGAAGCGCAACGAATTGAATCTCTGGCCGAATTAGCTCAAATACGTCAAATATCGCTGACTGAACTGATGTGAACTCCGTGTTGAAAAAAGGGGTTATTTAGACGACTTAATTTGGGGGCCATAAAATCAAATCATGGCCCACAAAATAAACGCACGCACGCAGCGCATGCCGGCATCACTAGCGTGCGTTAAAATCCTTGATTTCATAATAATTACCCGGCACATTGCCGAATTAATTCAAGCCGGCGACTACTTATTTCTTTCCCGCCCTCGCCGTTTTGGAAAATCGTTACTGGTTTCAACACTCTCTGAAATTTTCGCCGGCAATAAGGAACTTTTTCAGGGATTATATATTTATGACCAGATTGAATGGCAAACCCATCCGGTTATTGTCATTGATTTTAATGGTATTTCTTTCAATGATGAGGAAGTCCTCAAAGCCTCATTGTCGTCATTTTTGGATAATGTTGCCGATGAACATGAGATTGTCCTGTCAAAAACGTTTGTTAAGGATAAATTTGCCGAGTTAATTAAAAAGATAGCGAAAAAAACGCACCAAAAAGTGGTGATTCTCATCGATGAATATGACAAGCCTATTGTTAATTATATTGAGGATATCAAAAAAGCCGCGAAAAACCGTGAAATTCTTCGGGATTTTTTTGGGGTATTGAAATATTCGGACGCTTTTCTCCGTTTCGTGTTTTTAACCGGTGTGTCCAAATTTGCGCGAGTTTCGATTTTTTCCGACTTAAATAATCTAAGGGACATCACCCTCTCGCCCCAATTTGCCACACTGCTTGGATACACCCAAAACGAATTAGAAACTTATTTTGCTCAACATATCCAAACGCTTTGTTTCGAGTTGGGAATAAAAAAAGCCCCGTTATTGGCTCAAATCAAGACTTGGTATAATGGCTATTCATGGGATGCCAAACACCAACTATATAATCCGTTTTCGATTCTCAATTTGTTTGCCGAGCGACGTTTTTCAAATTATTGGTTCGCAACCGGTACACCAACCATGTTGATAAAATTAATCAAACAGCGAGAGGCGACCGAGTTTGAAAACAAAGCCGTGTCCGAGATTGTCTTTGACAGTTATAACCTTGAAAACATGAATGTTTTCGCGCTGTTGTTCCAAACAGGCTATCTCACCATCACCCACATTGCTCAAAAAGCGAGAACTCCTCAATATATTTTGAACTATCCCAACTTTGAGGTAAAAGAAGCCTTTATTACCTATTTATTTGAAAGTTTTACCAAAAATGGTTTAGAAGAAATACAACCCAGTGCGGAAGATTTACGCAGCTATTTACAAACTGAAAATATTGAAGGCTTTATGAATCTCATCCGCGCCCTATTTGCCAAAATTCCGTATCCGCTCCACATAGAACAAGAAGCGTATTACCATTCGTTGTTTTACATGATTTCGATCTTGATGGGGGTTGAGATTGATTTAGAAGTGCTAACCGATAAAGGACGGATTGACGGCGTATTGACGTTAGAGGATAAAATCTATTTGATAGAATTCAAATATGGCAAAGCCGGTACTCAAAT
>NBMI01000329.1 GCA_002085445.1 Candidatus Parabeggiatoa sp. nov. 2 | reverse complement strand
TAATAATACGCCCCGATCGATCTCAATAAAAAGCAACTCTCAAAAACGTAACAGTGCTATCGTCGGTTTCTTGCTAATCAAATGAAAAGGCATTATTTAACGCAAAAGCAGCAAGTGACGCTTGCATGCGCCACGCATATTTGGATATCTCTTGCGTCAAAGCGCGTCAAAGCGCGTTTATTTTTCCACTTCAGTTAAATTGATAAGATTCAATTTAACCCTTAATTCGCATGAGTAGTATAAATACAAAATATTGCAAAACCGTGAACAAGGAACTTTCCAAAATTTACCCGAAAAGAAACCCCGTCTTTTTAATCAAAAAACGGGGTTTCCAAGTTTTAATGAAGCAAGCAACTTTGGGCAACGAGCAATTATCCATTACCCATTACCCATTACCACCGATTAGGCATTGATAGTTTCCAACAAATCAGCGATGTCTGCTTGAGAACTCGTTTTAAGGATTTTTTTGGCAAAACGTGCCAAGCCTTTCATGTTGCTATTATTAATAATTTTTTTGATTTCCAAAAAGGCTTCAGGATTAACACTGAACGAGCGCAACCCTAGCCCAAGCAACAACCGAACATAGCGACTATCACTCGCCATTTCGCCACACATACTGATAGGCTTGCCCACTTTGGTAGCACCATCAATACTCATTTTAATTAAACGCAACACCGCCGGATGCAAAGGATCATACAGATAATTTACCGCCTCATCGCCTCGATCAATGGCTAAAGTGTATTGAATCAAATCATTCGTACCCACCGACAAAAAATCCACATAAGGGGCCACCAAATCGGTACAGATTGCCATCGCCGGCACTTCCACCATCACGCCAAATGGCATATCAGGGTTGAATTTGAGCGATTGAATGCTGAGCTCCGTTCTAATTTCTTCAACAATATTACGGACTTGTACTAATTCTTGGAGTCCACACACCATCGGAATCATCATACGCACTTGGCCTAGCGCAGAAGCCCGCAAAATCGCCCGCAATTGTGGCTTGAACAGTTTTGGAGCCTTCAAACACAGGCGAATAGCCCGCAAACCTAAGGCCGGATTAGTGACAGACGAACCGCCATGAAATCGGCTATCAACGACTTGCTTATCGGCACCCATATCCAAGGTGCGTATTGTCACCGGGCGGCCCTTTAAAGCACGAATGACTCGGCTGTAGGCATCGAAATGTTCCTCTTCATCCGGCAGCGTCTGTCGATTCATAAACAAAAATTCCGTCCGGTACAAGCCAATCCCGTCACCACCCACACGTTTAACCGCAGCCATATCTTCTGGAAATTCGATATTGACATGCAACGTAATTGGCGTACCATCACGAGTCATGGTAGGGGCTGTCTTGATTTTGCTTAAAGCGGCGCGATAACGTTTTTCCTCGCGCTGGCGCATCCGATAATAACGCAAACTACGCTCATCGGGCGAAACGAATATCACGCCGGCAAAACCATCGACAATCACAGTGTCATCGGGTTGGATATAAGGGTGTGCGCGACGCAGTCCGACAATGGCCGGAATGCCCAAGCTACGGGCTAAAATGGCCGTATGCGAGGTCGTGCCACCATATTCGGTAGCAAAAGCGAGAATGCCATGATGCTGCATGAAGATAGTATCGGCGGGACTTAAGTCGTCCGCTAACACAATAGTATTAGCCAACTCGGCCTCGACCGGTTCAAACTCAATGTCAGTATAGCCGTGTAAAATGCGCTGAATGCGTGTCACCACTTGCGCAATATCGTTTTTGCGGGCGCTTAAATATGGATCCTCCATCCCCTCGAAAATCTGGATAATGCTATCGCACTGCATTTTCAAGGCCCATTCCGCATTGCATTGATGCTCATGGATTAAATCTATCGGGACTCTTGTTAACAGGCTATCATCAAGCATTAACAAATGGGCATCAATAAACGCCGCAATATCGACGGTGGCATCTTTTGGAATTCGATCGCGTATGCTCAACAATTGCTGACGTGCTGTCGCCAAGGCATTTTCAAAACGTGCGACTTCCTTATCAAGATGGAGCGTGGGTACGCAATATTCGTTAACCTCCACCGGATCGTGGTTGATGATATGGACTTTACCAATGGCGATACCTTTAGATACCCCGATACCATGTAGGCTAAAACTCACTCTTCTTCTCCGAAACCGCTTTGTATTAGCTCACTTAACTGACCCATCGCGACGAGTTCATCAGCACCGTCGACAGTCAATTCAATCTCAGTTCCCTTGGCAGCCGCCAACAACATTACGCCCATAATACTTTTGCCATTAACTTCGCGCTGTAGGCGTTTCACTTGTATGTGGCTTTCAAATTGTGAGGCCAGCCGGACCAATTTGGCCGCCGCCCGTGCGTGCAGCCCCAATTGATTGACGATGGTAAGTGTTTGTCTCAACATTTTCAGTGTTCTTATCAATGATCAGTGATCAGTTATCAGTGATCAGTTTTTATCAGTGATCAGTTTTTATCAGTGATCACAGATCATAACTGATTAACTGCTATGTGAATTGACATCCATTATTCCCTGACAACCCCCTGACAGTGCCAAATTGGCTAATGTGTCCAAATCCGCCTTGGGATAATTCATTACTTTAACCAACATAGGAAAATTCACCCCAGCCACCACCCGCACACGATTATTAGGAATTAAACTAGAAGCAATATTACAAGGAGTGGCATTAATGAGATCGGTGAGGACTAATACACCATGTCCTTTGTTAAGGCTCCGGCAAAGATTTTCCGCATGGTAGCAAAACGCAAGTGGCTCATTCTCATGACGGATGGGTAAGACTTTCACCGGCAAAGGCAACGTCCCCAGCATCTGCCGCAAACTTTCTAACAGACTTGAACCGATATCATCATGGGTAATCAGCAAAACGCCTACACTCATTTGAATTTTCAGCTTTCAGTTTGAAGTGTTCAGTGCTAACCGTTCACTGACAACTGACAACTCTCGATGTCGCACCAATACTCCGTAACTCAGTTGACTAAAATACTGGGCCAATTGCTCGGTCAAATAGACGGAACGATGTTGTCCACCCGTACAACCAATGGCGACGGTTAGATAACTACGACTTTCGGCCACAAATTGGGGAATCCAAGTTTCCAAAAAACCAATCAGATGCTCACGCATCTGCTGAACCTTGGGTTCTCTCTGCAAAAAATTTACCACAGCAGCATCGCGGCCGGTCAAATTTCTTAATTCAGTTTTCCAATGAGGATTGGGCAAACAGCGCACATCAAAGACAAAATCTGCATCAAAGGGAATTCCATACTTGAAGCCAAACGATTGAAACAACAAAGATAAACCTTGGTTCGGGCGCAACCCCACCCGTAGGCGGATCATATCGCGCAATTGATGCACATGCGTCAGGCTCGTGTTGATACGAATATCAGCACGATGGGCTAAGGGTTCAAGTAATTGGCGCTCACATTTAATGGCTTCCGCCAAGGGTACATCTGGTTTCGTCAAAGGATGTTTACGGCGAGTCTCACTGAAACGTTTGATAAGCACCGCATCATCTGCTTCAAGAAATAACACTTGATATGGAATGTGCGTCTCACTAAGACTTTGCAGCAAGGCCGGCATATCATGTAAAGCAGTGGTGCGAGCATCGACTCCCACCGCAACACACCCAGGGCAGTCACCCAAATGATTGGTTTGTTCAGCAAAGGCCGGCAACAAACCGACCGGCAGATTGTCAACGCAATAGGCCCCCATATCTTCCAAGCTATGCAAAGCAATGGTTTTGCCAGCCCCCGATAAGCCACTGACTATTAACAGCATCATGTTCAGTTTTTTCTGTGATCAGTTTTCAGCGATCAGTTTTCAGCGATCAGTTTATCGTTCACAGTTTTCAGTGCTCGATTTTCAGTGAACAGTGATCACTGATTTACTATTTCTTGGAGAAGGAGCATTTCTTCCTTCTTTGGATTTTCACGAAACCATAAGCATAAGGTTAGCGTATAGTAATCAATTTGTTAATAAATTATAACAAAAGCTAACAATCGATCTGGGTATATAGACAATATTGCCGTCGGATCAAGATTTTAAAACTTGACCTTCGTCAATTTTCGAGGGTCTTTGGTAGATTCACCCTCTCTTTTTAATTGCTATAATTAAAAAGAGTGCTATTGTTAACTTTTGTTAGCATAAATGAATCGGTATAACTCCTAACTGACAAATGCTTTCTGATAACTGATAACTGATAACTGATAACTGATAACTGATAACTGATAACTGATAACTGATAACTGATAACTGATTAGTAGCGGTAATAGTCCGGCTTATAAGGCCCTTCTATCGGCACATTGATATACTTAGCCTGCTCCGGTGTCAACTCAGTCAAATTAACCCCCAAACGCTTCAAGTGCATACGCGCCACCTTCTCATCAAGGTGTTTAGGCAACACATAGACTTTCTTCTCATAACGATCATGATGTTGCCACAATTCAATTTGTGCCAACACCTGATTCGTAAAGGAGTTAGACATCACAAAACTGGGATGTCCCGTTGCACAACCCAAATTGACCAAGCGGCCTTCTGCCAACACAATCAAGCGTTTACCATCAGGAAAAATCACATGATCCACTTGCGGCTTGATGTTTTCCCACTTGTATTGACGCAACGAGGCAATATCAATTTCCGAATCAAAATGTCCAATGTTGCACACAATAGCTTGATCTTTCATTTGCAGGGTATACTCATGCGTAATCACATTGATATTACCGGTAGTCGTGACCAAAATATCGGCAACGGGGGCCGCTTCTTCCATTGTCACAACCCGATAACCCTCCATTGCCGCTTGCAAAGCACAAATAGGGTCAATTTCCGTCACCCACACAGTGGCACCAAAACCACGAAATGCCTGAGCGCAGCCTTTGCCCACATCGCCATAGCCTAACACCACACAAGTTTTACCCGCAATCATCACATCTGTAGCACGTTTAATGCCATCTATTAACGACTCACGGCAACCATACAAATTATCAAACTTTGATTTTGTGACCGAATCATTCACATTAATGGCGGGAACTTGCAACGAACCATCACCCATCATCTCATAAAGGCGATGCACACCCGTAGTGGTTTCTTCGGAAATACCCTTCACATTCTTGAGCAAATCAGGGTATTTATCGTGCATGATTTTGGTCAAATCGCCGCCATCGTCCAAAATCATATTCGGCCGCCAGCCATGGTGCCCGAAAATCGTTTGCTCAATGCACCACCAAAATTCTTCCTCGGTTTCACCTTTCCAAGCAAACACCGGAATATCTTGATCGGCAATAGCCGCAGCGGCATGATCCTGAGTAGAAAAGATATTGCAGGATGACCAACGTACCTCAGCCCCCAAAGCCACCAACGTCTCAATCAACACGGCCGTTTGTATCGTCATATGCAAACAACCGGCAATGCGGGTCCCTTTCAACGGTTGTTCATTAGCATATTCTTCTCTCAGTTGCATCAAACCCGGCATTTCGGTTTCTGCGATAGCAATTTCCTTATGCCCCCACTCAGCCAAGTTGATATCGGCCACTTTATAATCCGGTTTCAAATTAATAATCGGTTGTGTACTCATATTGTTTCCTTATTGAAAATGGTAATTGGTATTAAAGGGCTAGGCTGCTTTACCTTATAAATCAACGATTTATAATATTTCCCCTACCCCCGGGGAATGTGCCCAACGGGCTAGGGGCCAAGATTTTTAACCTTTTGTCGCAAAAGTTTTTCATGAAAAACCTGTGAACGATACACTGTGAACGATACACTGATCACGGATCACTGATTTAAACGCCCGCAGCATCGCGCAGCATATGAGCCTTATCAGTGCGTTCCCAACTAAACTGCTCCTCCTCGCGCCCAAAATGACCATAAGCGGCCGTATCGAGATAAATAGGGCGCAACAAATCCAGCATCGCCATCAAACCCCGAGGCCGTAAATCAAAATGCTCGCGCACCAACTGAGTCAGGCGGACTTCATCTATCACGCCAGTGCCAAAAGTCTCCACTCGAATCGAAGTAGGCTCTGCCACCCCAATCGCATAAGACACCTGAATTTCGCAACGCTCTGCCAAACCCGCAGCCACAAGATTTTTCGCCACATAACGGCACGCATAAGCGGCCGAGCGATCCACTTTAGAAGGATCTTTACCAGAAAACGCGCCGCCCCCGTGCCGCGCCATGCCGCCATAAGTATCCACAATGATTTTGCGCCCAGTCAGTCCACAATCACCCATCGGCCCACCAATCACAAAACGGCCCGTCGGATTGATATACACCCGCGTATCTTTATCAAACCACTGTTCAGGCAATACCGGTTTAATAATTTCATCCATAACCGCCTCATGCAACGCTTTGTTATCGATATCTGGCGCATGCTGCGTAGACAAAACCACCGCATCAATACCGGTCGGTTTTCCCCCAGTATAACGGAATGTCACTTGACTTTTCGCATCTGGGCGCAACCATGGTAATGTACCATTTTTACGCACTTGCGCTTGGCGCTTCACCAAACGATGTGCATAAGTGATGGGAGCCGGCATTAACACATCAGTTTCGTTAGTCGCGTAGCCAAACATTAACCCTTGATCGCCCGCCCCTTGCTCATGATCTTTAGTTTCATCCACGCCCATGGCAATATCGGCCGATTGTTTACCAACCGCTGACAAAACCGCGCAAGACTCCCAGTCAAAACCCATATCTGAACTGTTATAGCCAATTTTTTTCACCGTCTCACGCACCACCTTTTCTACATCAAGGTGGGCACCGGTAGTAATTTCACCTGCAACCATCACCATACCGGTTTTGATCAATGTTTCACAAGCGACACGCGCCCCAGTATCTTGCGCCAACAAAGCATCTAAGATAGCATCAGAAATTTGATCAGCCACCTTATCAGGATGACCTTCAGATACCGACTCGGATGTAAAAAGCAACGTTTCTGACATAAATACTCTCTTTAAATTATGGTTAAGTTGGGATAGCACAGCCGCGCATTGTAACATAATCATAGATATCCATTGATTGGCGAGGTAGGGCGTCAATGCCATTAAGTTAAGGAACTCTTTGATGAAAGCTATATTTTTTTGTTAAAACGCCCGGTCGTGCCTTATGTTTATCGAGGGGTGGGGTCGTAAGTCATTGTTTTTATTGAAAGTAAAAAATCGGGTACCCCACCCTAACACACACAAAAAATGATTAAAAATCAATAGGTTATATCTTAAC
>NBMI01000089.1 GCA_002085445.1 Candidatus Parabeggiatoa sp. nov. 2 | reverse complement strand
GTTTTAGGGCTTGGAATCGAGCATGCGATGCTTCCTTTAGGGCAACTTGGACAAGGGGAGAAGAAAAAGGCTTGGGCTAGGGCCCTTGATTTCAAAACTTCCAGAAGCCTTGGGATAAATCCCAAGGCATCTTTTGGAAGGGAAGTACTGAGGTATTTTGGCGCGGTTTGGGGGCCATAGTTTAATTTGGAAACATCCAAAATAATTTATGGCCCTCACGTCAAGTGGGTAAAGGTAAGTTTTAAAAAGGGGGGGGGTAGGGAGGATTTTGATAAATTTTTCGCAAGCGACAACGAAAGGTTGGGGTGTTTTTTGTTCGCCAAAGCCATAGACGGTTAAACGCGATTCACGAAGGCGTGTCGCTAAACGGGTAAAATCGCTGTCACTGGAGACAAGACAAAATCCATTCAATTCGGCAGAATAAAGTAAGTCCATTGCATCAATTATCATGGCAATATCCGTCGCGTTTTTGCCAACGGTATCGCGATCTTGTTGAATGGGCTGGATAGCGAATTGATTGAGAATGTTTTTCCATCCCGTTAAATTTGGCGTTGTCCAGTCGCCATAAGCGCGTTTAATAGTGGCAGTGCCATATTTTGCGACTTCTGAAAAGAGTTTTTCAGCATAAGCGGGTGCCACATTGTCAGCATCTATGAGTACAGCCAATTTGTTTTGTTGGGATTGAGTTTGTATCATACTTTAGTCCCTCCTTTAAACAGATTGTGCAATTCGAGTGCTTTCGGTGGACAAGCGGGCGGTACTATTTTTGGTATAAATTGAGCGTATCAGTCGATGATCAAGTTTTTATGAACTCAAACCAAGGATTATTATAAAAATGGATGGGGTTTAATGCGGATTTATCGCAATGAACGAATTCGATAAAATCATGAAATAAAATCGCCATTAATTAGCTATTCCTTTGTCATTGCTGTATTGATAAAAAGTTGACTGAGGTCATTTTCGGCTTAGCGAATAAAATCCCTTATTATATACAATCCTTGTAGTTATTATTGTCAGATGATCATCGACTATCAGTTTGCGTTGTTTTGACGGCGTTTGTGTAATTCGAGTGCTAACGAGGACATACGAAGCCTATTTGCGAGTTGTTCGGCCGTTAAGCCCATTTTGTTCTTTAGGGTTAAGTTGGGGCCTAAATTGAGTAATTTCTCCCAAACCTGTTGTCGCCAATGTTTAATATGGGGTAAGCGTTCCCAGAAATCTTGCCAATTCATAGTCTTAGTTTTTTGATTCTTGCAACTAAGTCTATTTGCGTCAAAGAGAGTTATTAAAGCTAAATGAATGGCCGTGTTGCCTTCAAATTTATCTTGAACATCCACTATTGAGCGCAAACGCGCTTTATCGCATCTTTTCAACATGTAAGCGACTAACTCAAAGTGGTGTTGACGCAATGCGAGACTGAGAATGGTGCCATCAAAGTCAGTGCGATCCGTTAGATTTCCGCCCGCCCTATAAAGACGGCGAAAGGCTTCAATTTTTCCGACTTCGGCACTGTATAGGAAGGGCGTAAAATTGTAGTTATTGTGCCGTTTATTGACGTCTGCACCGGCTTCAAGCAACAGTTCAACGATTTTTAATAAACTATAAAAGTCAAAATTATCCTGGCTTTTACGAAATTTAATCGCCATATCAATCATTTTTGGTAATTCTTCATTAAGCAGCCTATTGAAAAATATCTCAGAAAAATCTTCATTAAATACAGCACCATCGAGCAAAATAGCACTTTCGGGTGATAAGCGTCTTAGATTAGAAAATGAGAACGGACTCATAATTGTTGTGAGATATTCCAATCGCGTTTGTTTTCCGAGACACATTTGGTTAAGCGTATAATAAAGCGGTGTTATCTCATCCAGAAAACAAGGTTGTTCAATATCAACGCCTTTTTCGATAAGACGATGAACAGTGGAAAAATCGGCTTGATCAATTGCTACCTGCAACGCGGTAAATCGATACTTGTTGGTTCTCGCGTTGATGCTATCGCCTAAATCGCATTGTAGAAGTAAGTCAGTTGCTTCTTTATTATTATTTTGCAAAGCCAGTATCAGTGCTGTACTGCCATCGGAGGCCTGAACTTTTGGATCAGCGCCACGTTCAAGTAAACATTTCACGTTGTCGTTTTTACCCAGCGTGATAAAAACCATCAGTTGTGTACGTGGGCGTGGGCCTTTTTTTATTTTGCGGTTTAAGTGTTGCAAATCGATGGCACATTTTTCCCACTCCTTGAAACAAAATGCGACTTGGTGAATGGTTTGAACTAGCTTGTGCATCATCTCCGCTTTTTTTTGGTTGTCCACACTTTGATAAAGTCCATATAGAGGAAACAACTTAAAAAAGGCCACCTTGAGTTCTGAGAGTTCCCATAATTGAGGCCCATGGCTGTCTTCTGAGAAGAAGCCCATGATGCATGCCCACCGATAGTGGTGGTTGATAATGGCTTTTTTTCCTAAAAAGGCCGCTAACGCCAGCAATTCTCTCAAGATGTTCGGTAAATTGCTGCCGGCCCGATAGGCTCCGTGTTCAAAAGCTTTTTGGTAGTGTTTAAGGGCCTGTTCGTAGTCACAGTGCATGGCATAATACCGTCCCCAGCGGTGTTCTGAAAAATAGCGAACATAAGGAGACAGTTCATCAGCCTCAAATCTTTTGAGTGCTATTTGTGCTCGTATTTCATCGCCAACGGCTTTTTTATCTTCACAACAAATCTTGAGAATGCGCCTTAAGCGATTTTGTAATTTTTTGTGTAACTTGTCCATGTTATCCAAGTTACCTAATTTATAAAGTAAATGGGATTTTACCGAGTCAGGGTGCGGACAGAATTCGTTGCGTTGTTGATAAAAAACATGGGCCATTTCAACAAATGGCGCAGTTTCTTGTTCTCCGAATTGTTCAGTTACTGCTTTAAGAATATATTGCCACGCCCTTGCTAAAAGCAGCCAAATAACGAGAAGCTTCAGGCCCTCTTGCGGTATTCCTTCTGCCTTAACGGGCTTTAATTTGAGCAAAGAACTGAGCTCTGGCAGCGTTTCGCCTTTTTCCCAACGCTGCAATCGCCGATGAGCCGCGTCTTCTTCTTCTTTATAGTAATGGCATAGAGACTTGATAAGCTTTTTTTCAGAGACTTCATAAGTTTGTAGCCACCATGACAAGACTTCTTTAACGGCGGTTGTCGTGTTCGTGATGTCAAACCAGCGGTTGAGGTTAGGCGATTTCGCTTGTGTTTTTTGAAAGGCTTTTAGAAAAACGGTGGTGCTTGGCACAAAGAGTTCGTAAGCCAAGATTTTCAGGATGAGTGTCCGAGTCGCAATGTCTGTTGGGACTGTTAAGATAATCGTTTTATAGTTATCTAACAGTTTGGTGAACCATTCCTGTACGTTAGTTGCAAAGGCGGAATCGATTTTTCGCAATGGCTCAAACAGTGCCTTGTCAATGAGTTTGTTTGCGCCGGCGAGATTAAAATCCTTTTCGCGGGCAAAGCGGCGGACGCTTTTTCTCAAGTTATCGCCTTTGCCAAATAAACCGAAGGCATGGATGAGAAAATGCACTAATTCGCCAAGACGCGGATAAGGCGTTTCATTCGGGTTAAACGGTTCTGGTTTCATAGCACAGCACCTCCAAATGAAAAATGAAAAATGAAAAATGAGCAAAGATGTCCTTATAAAATCACTTTCAATCAAGACGTTTTTATAAGTCATTGATTTTTTATGATTCAATTCAATCCTTAATTCGCATAGTTAATTGGTAATAGTTAATTGGTAATAGTTAATTGGTAATGGGTAATGGCTGGACTGTGGGTTGGACATTGGAAGATTGGCTTCTTTCCAAGGAATGGGTTATGAAAGTGGTGAGCGGCCTTTGTTCCTTCCAAAAATATACCCGAATAACAATTAACAGTTAACAATTAACAATTGTTTATTAACAATTAACCTTTAGCTATTAACAATTAACATTTAGCAAAAGCGTTGCGACAGTGTTAAGTCTGACTAATATTATTTTTTCCAATGAGGATTGAGTGACAGTGAGGGTGCGTATGATAAACTCTTCTTAGAAAACTGCTAGGACATATCGCGGACAGTGATTTGGATTTTTATATGTAAAAGTTCAGTGCCAAACTTTAGTTTGGCATGCAGTCTATGCCTAAAGTGCATAAGAAAGTTATCGGTTGGGTACAACTTCGTCGGTTGAGTACAACTTTATCGGTTGAGTACAACTTTATCGCTTGAGTACAACGGATTACGGGGATAAACGAATGGGTTTAAGGGCGCTCGTTGTGGCGTCGGTTGAGTATAACTTTATCAGTTGAGTACAACTTTATCGCTTGAGTACAACGAATTACGGGGATAAACGAATGGGTTTTAGTGATCGTTGTGGCGTCGGTTGAGTACAACTTTATCAGTTGAGTACAACGTTATCGCTTGAGTACAACGTCATCGCTTGAGTACAACGAATTACGGGGATAAACGAATGGGTTTAAGGGCGCTCATTGTGGCGTCGGTTGAGTACAACTTTATCGGTTGAGTACAACTTTATCGGTTGAGTACAACGAATTACGGGGATAACAACTAATTGCGGGGATAAACGAATGGGTTTAAGTGCTCGTTGTGGCATCGGTTGAGTACAACTTTATCGGTTGAGTACAACTTTATCGGTTGAGTACAACTTTATCGGTTGAGTACAACGTCATCGCTTGAGTACAACGTCATCGCTTGAGTACAACTTTATCGCTTGAACAACTAATTGCGGGGATAAACGAATGGGTTTAAGTGCTCGTTGTGGCATCGGTTGAGTACAACTTTATCGGTTGAGTACAACTTTATCGGTTGAGTACAACTTCGTCGGTTGAGTACAACGTCATCGGTTGAGTACAACTAATTGCGGGGATAAACGAATGGGTTTAAGGGCGCTCGTTGTGGCGTCGGTTGAGTACAACTTTATCGGTTGAGTATAACTTTATCGGTTGAGTATAACTTTATCGGTTGAGTACAACTTTATCGGTTGAGTACAACTTCGTCGGTTGAGTACAACTTTATCGGTTGAGTACAACTTCGTCGGTTGAGTACAACTTTATCGGTTGAGTATAACTTTATCGGTTGAGTACAACTTCATCGCTTGAGTACAACTAATTGCGGGGATAAACGAATGGGTTTAAGTGCTCGTTGTGGCATCGGTTGAGTACAACTAATTTTTGAGGAGAAAAAACAATGGCCTTTAGTCATTTTAAAAGTGTCGATCAAGTAATAGCACAGTATCCCTTAGGTACAAGCGGGAAAGATTTTTGCCCGATGTGTCAATTGAACTGCCATAGTTATTTCTGGAAAACATCAACCTTGCATTAGATAGGCAAGCTGAGGATGAAAATGATTTTTTTTTAGGGAAAGCTTTTCCATTTCTACTTAAGGCATGGAAACCTTATAAAAACTTGAAACTTTGGTCTCATCAGAAGGGACAGTGTCTTGCCGAAATGATTGCTTGCCAGAAAACCAACCAAGATGACAATCTGATCGTGTATGGTATTGTTTCAACCGGGATGATTTGGGAATTTTGTAAATTGATGCAAAATACATTCACTAAGCACCCATTTTCCTATTCAATTGTTGAACCACAAAAAGTCCTTGGATACTTGGACTATGTTTTTGCGAAATGCGAAAAGCAGATTCAGTCCGGTTTGTAGTAGGCGATTTATCGCCTTTTTGGGGCCAGTTTGTGAAAATCAAAAGTGGCAAATCTTAGAGATTTTGCCATCCCATTTTATGGCCCCCAAACCAAATTGTTCAAAATAACCGTATAAATTATATTGTAATAATCCATTCACAGTGCCCCGGTTTGTAGTAGGCTTGTAATCGCCTTTTTGGGGCCAGTTTGTGGAAATCCAAAGCGGCAAATCTTAGAGATTTTGCCATCCCATTTTATGGCCCCCAAACCAAATTGCCCAAAATAACCGTATAAATTATATTAATTACAATAACCCGTTCACAGTGCCCCGGTTTGTAGTCAAACGGAGGAGAGTTTGTAACTGGGGAATGGCGATAAATCGCCTACTACAAACGGAGGAGAGTTTGTAACTGGGGAAAGGCGATAAATCGCCTACTACAAACGGAAGACCCATATCATATTAATAAGCTATCAACAAAATCCGTTATACTCAGGAAAAAATCCAACCAACGGCCTCAACCCTGAAGGGGTTGAATATTAAAAACGTTCTTTTGTAGGAGGCCGGCAACGTGTTGCCCACTATCGTTTTGGTGGGCAAGAAAAACACCTTGCCGGCCCCCTACATTTCAAGGGCTGTTTTCAAAGATTTCTCCGTATGTCGAAATGACAGGCTTGCCAGCCAGGTAGCCAGGGGCGGTGCCCCAGGCTGTATTAATATCGCCCCGTTGGGGCTAGATTAATATCGCCCCGTTGGGGCTGACTTTAAAACCTCTATTAGCCCCTTCGGTAAGTATTATTAAAGCCAGGGGCAACGCCCCTGGAGCAAAATTTTTCATTATTAATTTGCATTGAGATTCATCACTTTACGCTTGAGCCGAAGTATTCGTTGATATGAGTCATCAATACGGGCCGGACTGATAGTGCCTTTTTTAACCAGGCGCTTGATAATTGTCGTCACTTGCGCCACAATGTCTGGTACAAAGTATCCTGTGTTATTGCCAATCACTAGAATATCAACGCCCGCTTCAATTGCTTTACGAACCGCTGTCTCTAGCCCATAATGATTAGCAATCGCCCTCATTTGCATATCATCGGAGAACACAATACCTTTAAAGCCTAACTGATCGCGCAGTAGGCCGGTAATAGTTTGTTTGGAGAGTGTGGCAGGATACTTGGGATCGAGTTTTTTGTTAAACACATGGGCTGTCATAATCGCATCCGCTTCTCCGGCTTCAATGATTTCGCGATAAGGAATCAGCTCAATGTCTGACCAAGTATTAGTGACATCAGCCATACCAAGGTGTGAATCGGCCCGCGAACTGCCGTGCCCGGGGAAATGCTTCAGCGTACAAAGCACGTTTTGGCTACGATGGGCCCTAATATATTCTAGGGCCTGTTTTGCGACAATTTCTGGATTAGCAGAAAAACTACGTTTTTTCTTAGCTATAATGGGATTATTGGGATTCGTGTTAACATCCACTACCGGCGCAAAGTTCAGATTGATACCCAGTTCGGCCAACGTTTGAGCCATCCGAGTGGCATACTGACGAGTGAGAGCAAGGTTGTTTTTGCGCCCTAGATATTGATGCGAAACGGTGGCCGGAAAACCATATTTTTTCGGTAACCGACTGATAATACCGCCTTCATAGTCAATACCAACCAATAACGGTATTTCCGAATACGCCTGCAAGGCGATAACCAATTTTCTTACTTGTTCAGGCGATTGAATGTTACGCACTGGCCTTCTTTGGGCAACGTCATAATCAAAGAGAAGAACGCCGCCTATATGATGATCTCGTATATCCTGTACAATAGGAGCGTCATGGTTCCTCACTTCAAGGCCGCGAAACCCTACTAGCAACATTTGCCCAATTTTAACATCCAAGCTTATTGTTGAGGTTGTCTCTTCTTCTGGCGAAGTGCTGTCGCTGTCAACGCCCCCAACAATCGGGGGCACATTAGAAGACGTTTCTGATTCCGATGAAGACGGAAGGCAGCCAGCGAGTAAGGCCATCGCGGCCGTACTCTGCCCAGCTACTTTGAGGAATTCACGCCTATCGAGTGGCGTTGTGGTTTTATTTTTCATGCAAGTTTGGTGTTTTTTGAGTTATATTACCCCGAAGGGGAAATTAATAATGCGGATTAAGGGTTGAATTAATTATTATGAAATCAAGGATTTTAACGCATGCATGCGCTAGTGACGCATGCATGCGCAGCGTGCGTGCGTTTATTTCATTTTGTGGGCCATGATTTGATTTGTTTATGGCCCCCAAATTAGGTCGTCTAAATAACCCCTTTTTTCAGTTCACAGAGTGCCACAGAGTGTCACAGAGTTATAATGCTAAGAATTATTTCATTTTGTGAGCCATGATTTGGTTTGAAATGTTTTAACCCTTAATTCGCATTAATAATTAACAATTAATTATTAACAATTAATTATTAATTAGGCCCCAACCCCTACGGGGAATAGCCCTAGGTGAAACTAATTAATTAATAATAATTAATAATTAACAATTAATTATTAATTATTAATTAGGCACCAACCCCGAAGAGGTTGAATCTGAATATTATTCAGACAGAGACAAAACAAGGCAGCCTTTTTTCCAATCCATATCAATAAACTTGGCTTCCACCTCCTTACCTTCAGGCAAGACACTGTCAATATCGTCAACAAAGTCAGGCGCGATTTCAGAGGCACTGATATAACCTTCAATACCGTCCGCTAATTGGATGAAGGCTCTATTGTCCTCGATTTCGCAGACGGTACCTTTGAGAAGGCTGCCTTTGGGATGCTTTTTGATATATTCAAGCAGCGCTTCTTCCTCTAACTGCTTAATTCCCAAAGAAACACGTTGACGTTCCGCGCTGATCTTCAAGACGACGACTTCCACATCCTCGTCTTTTTGGTAACGAAGAATCGCTTGTTCACCTGGCGTCTCCCAAGAAATATCAGAAAGATGCACCAAACCATCAATCCCGCCTTCAAGGCCAACAAAAATACCAAAATTCGTAGTCGAGGCGATATTTCCCACCACTTTATCGTAGTTGTTGTGATGTTTGGCAAATTCTTCCCAAGGATTGGGTTGACATTGTTTAATTCCTAGCGCAATGCGGTGACGTTCTTCATCGCTACCCAAAACCATCACTTCGACTTCATCATCCACTTGGACAACTTTAGAAGGACGCACATTTTTATTACGCCAATCCATATCAGACGCATGCACCAATCCTTCTATATATTCTTCGATTTCCACGAAGCAGCCGAAATGAGTCAGCTTAGTCACTTTACCCGATAGGCGTGTGCCTTCTGGATAACGTTGCTCGATACCTTGCCACGGATCTTCACTTAATTGCTTAATGCCCAAAGAAATACGATCACGTTCACGGTCAATTTTCAATACTTTGACCTCTATTTCATCGCCAATATTGACGACCTCTGACGGATGTTGGACACGTTTCCAAGACATATCCCTGGTATGCACCAAGCCAGTCACATCATTACCCAAATCCACAAAGGCGCCGTATTTTACGAATGCATTGACAACACCAGGCAGTACCATGCCTTCTTCCAGTGTAACCAATTCGTTTTCTCCATCTAATGTCGAGTTCATTTTCGTGCTTTTCCTATTTTGATCCCAAACGGTTGTTGATCATTACACCTCATTGGTAACTGCTAATTTCCGCTCACTTTACCCAGAAGGGGTAAAATCGTTAGAGGGAGGCAAGGGGTGGGGAGGTGAAAATAATTAACAATTAATGATTAATGATTAATGATTAATGATGTTTTTATGAGTTATTTAATGAAGAGGAACAAAAGTGGGATCAAGTTATCGATCCCTCGGAACTTGATTTTCACCACCCGAAAATTGTGAACCGAAGCGTAAGCCTTGCTAATTGTTAATTGTTAATTGACAGATAATCAATAAGTTATTGTTTTTCATAAGATGAACAAAAACGGGATCAACTTTTGACTTAAAAAATAACCTGATTTTCACCACCCTAGGCAAGGGGTGTGAGTGATCCCGGATCGATCTGTGGTTTTTCCTCTGAGTGCTCGCTTAGCAGCCCACCTTTTGTTCCCGCTTCGCTCTCAAACTTTATACTTTACACACAATTTGCGCTTTTGTCATAGCGAAGCGAGAAGTCTTGTAGCGCGTCCAAAATAAGATTTCTCAAGATTTCTCCGATCAAAGAAACCGAAATGACAGAAAGGCTCAGTTTATAGCAGTGTTCAGTATATATCGCTTCGCTCTCAAACGCAGTAACGAGCGTAGCGAGATAACGAGGTTTCAGTTTGTAGCCGTGCTACGGTATCGCTAAATCAGCCCTTTTTTTATCTTTGCGGCGACTAATTCTTCTACAAATGCTGGTTGTGAGCAAAGTTTTTCTAAACCGTTGCCTGGAAACTTCAAAGCCCATTGATACAGTGCTTCCAATTGAGTCTGATCGCCCTTGGGCAACGGGGGAATACTTCTCACGGAATCCAACCCTTCAATTAAAAGTGAGGCGATTTTGGAATAGAGGCGCTCCATCGCTTCATTTAACGAATGGCTTTCCTTTATAGCCTGTTGGTAAAATGCCATGGCATTAAATTGTACTTTAAGCGTTCTCGGATAGAAAGAACACATTAAGTTCCAATCGTCTCCGTTTTTATCTTGATCGCCTGAAGAACGAAAGTCAGAACGGAGTATCACAGACGGAATATCAAGAAACTTGGCAAACATAAATTCAACGACGGTGCCCGAATCTAGTTCAGTACCATCAAAGTTGAAGAGCGCCAAGTCACATTCCATCACCTGTTTAAGGTCCTGATTTCTGATATCGACGGCCCTTCCCGTTGTCTGTTCCAAATCTTGGGGCACTATACATTGATACAGACCTTCAGAGCGTTGCTCTATATGTGAGGCAAGCAGTGCATTTCCGATAAGTTCTTTATGGTCAAACAAAGCGCCGGCAAAGTAGACTTTAAACATTGTATTCCTCAAGTTGTTCCACGCCATTCGCTAAAGCGAATGGCTGAAAGCTAAAGTACCCTAAAGGTGGTGAAAATAATTAACAATTAATGATTAATGATTAATGATTAATGATTAATGATTAATGATTAATGATTAATGATTAGTTTCGCTCCGCGAAACTTTTGCCGACGCGATTGTTTTTATTATTTATTGACTGATTAATGATTAATGATTAATGATTAATGATTAGTTTCGCTCCGCGAAACTTTTGCCGACGCGATTGTTTTTATTATTTATTGACTGAATATGAACCAAAGTGGGATCAAGTTATCGAACCCTTGGAACTTCCTTTTCACCACCCTACCCTAAAGGGTACTGGAACGGCCAACGCCATTAAGTTAAGAAGAAATCCATTCCTGTCGGGTGGTGTTTTTTCTTGCTCACCAAAGGTGGGCAACATGTTGCCCACCCTGCTACTCAATGCCATTAAGTTTATTCGAGGTGACACAGGCGTTTTGGTTTAAAAATCCGATGTCTTTGAAACATCGGATTTTTAGCTTGTAAGAAAAGTTCAAATTCTAGCCGTTTGCAGTATAAAATACCTACGGATGTTTTTTAAACACAAAGTCGCCGCCTGCGTGTCCAGAGTGGTTGAGATATTCGTACTTTGGCACTTGCACGGCCTTTCCGGCTACCGTTTCACGAATCTTGTAGTTATAAAATAATTCCTCGGCCGTGAACAGTGTTTTGTCCACTTCTTGCAGGGCTGTGATAAATGCTCTGGCAAAAACCGAGTGTCCATCACCGCCACCGTCCCAAACGGGTTCATTACCGCCACTTGCCATTAAGGTACGAGAGGGTTTTTCCAGCATTCTTCGCAAAAACAGTATGCGTTGTTGAACTGGGATTGGCATCGAACGGTTGTCTCTCGCCAAAGTGCCAGAGTAGCAGCTATCGGCGACTACCAAAATATGTCGGGCCGACAACGCTCTCATTTCCGAAGTAATATCATCGGCACTAATCCGCTGCGCCGTTCTATTTTGATCAGCGTCCACTGGCAACCAATACGCTCTATCCCTTTCCTCGTCATAATGTCCATGCCCTGCATAGTAAATGAGTAGATTATCTTGTGGCTTGATGGTTTGCTGTAGCCGATTTAAGGCATCTAAAATCTGGCGTCTGTCAGCGTTTAAGAGTAACTCGGTGCTAAAACCATATTTGTTCTTGAGCAACTCGGCAATCACCTTGGCATCGTTTTCAGGCGTTTTCAGTGAACTCAGGTGGCGATAGTTTTGATTGCCAATGAGCAGAGCATAATAATCTCCCGTCTGGGGCTGCGATGCGACTCTCGACAAAATAAAGGTTTCTTCAGCGGTATTGCCAGAAATATCTAAGGCTGTCACTTTAAGGTCGATATTTTCACCTTGTGGCACAGTAAGCGTTGTGCTGAAAGCGGCTTTGCCTTGTTTGCCCTGAAAAACAGGTTGCCCCTGCACTTGGACTTGAGCGACGCCATAATCATCTTCAGCAAACCCTTTGATTGTCACTTGCTCCGTTTGCACACGAGCCAGTCCACGTCCTTCACGAGTGCTGATGATCTGGGGAAAAGTCATTGTAATCGTTGGTGGTGTCGTGTCGTGGTAACACGAAGGCGCTGGGCTCCCCTCACAGAGAGGAAGAGGGGCCATTCTGAGTATTTGGCCTTCCTGTAGATGATAAGGGGGTACTAGGTTATTCCATTGAGCAAGCGCCATGAGTTTTTGCCCGTCATTTCTGGCAATGTTCTCCAATGTTTCACCGGTTTGCACAATATGGTACGGCCCAAGCAACAGAGTCACGGTTTTTTCAGCACGATTTTGAGAGTTATCCCACGCTTTGACTATAAGGGTATTTTCGCCTTTTTGCAAGGTAACGGTTGCTTTGAAATGGCCGTCCGATTTGTCCAGAGCGGCCGGTTGCCCCTGTACATGGACTTTAGCGACTCCAGAATCGTCTTTGGCAATGCCGGTGAGGATAACACGCTCAGTTTGCACACGAGCCAGTCCACGTCCCTCACGAGTCGTGATGATCTGGGGCGATGTGATCGTAAGCGTTGGTGGCGTTAAGTCACGGGAAATTGGGCGGGAGGTGACATCTGGCGGCGTGTCATTGCCCAACCCTAGAATATTCACCCTGAATTCTAAGTGTATATCAAGTCTCTGCGCTAATTGCAGTCTTTTTTCAGGCGGGCTAAGAATTAGCTTGACTAATTCTCCCATTTGAATATTTTCCACCTTTTCTAACAAAATGGGCCCAGTCGTCAATTCAAGCCATTTATCTTCTTCTACCGCTGTTTTTAATTTATTTTCAAGCCGCTGTAGTTGCTTTTCGCTAGGTGTTGTTAGCAACAGCGTTGAGTAATAGTGTGGATATGGCAAAAACTGAGCTTTTGTCCGGTCATCACAGACAACATGATAATTACTGAAGGGTTTGTAATTATCTTGCTCCGAAGTCGGTTTTTTATTTCCCAAATAAGGCGCTACTAGATGTAGTCTGCCATATCCATCAATAATATAAGGCGCAATACTCAGGCCTATTGAGGATTCTTCCTGATCTTCACCTTTGTTGCCCGACAACACGTCGTACCACGGCTTAGTTCTGAGGCTACGAGGATGTATCCAAGCGCCTGCGCGATAAGGAGGTTTGGCTTCAACAAACTGAAGCGATATGTCTTCCTTAAGACACGATTGTAAGTTAACTGTCTTTTTTAGCAATTGACTATCGCTGTGACTTTCTAAGGAAGGCCACCATCTCTCTTTTGAGATATCCTGATCTTTTCCCATAAAAGGTATATTATCAGGTATAGGTATATTAATACAACCGGCCATGACGCTGGCCAAGGCAATTATTTCTAACCTGCGAATTATTTGTTTATTTAGAAATAACATAAATCTCTCCGCAAAGTTATATTTAGCATCGTCATAAATGACGCTTTTTTTTAATTTAACAGCCAACTTGTCTGAGAGCTACTGTCACCTAAGGGTGACTAACATCGGGGATTTTTCCAAAAGGCCAAAGCGCAAATTGTAACGGTGGACAGTATATATTTAACATTGTTTGACACACCCCCTTATTAATTATTAACAATTAATTATTAACGATTAACGTAAGTTCGACTTTAAATATCAATGAGTTATAATAATTATTAGTTATATCAATTATTTACTTATAATGGCTTAATTATCAATCAGTTAAAAAAAACCATAAGCTGTACTGATTCATTCCAGTTGATGGCCCACAAATAAGGGCTATTAACCTATTAATGCTAAGGGTATCTCATATAATAAAAATGTCGTTTTTATCAATTAATTGTCATCAATTAATTGATTAACATAATTGAAAAGTCCAACTCACGTTATTAACAATTAATACTTATCTGCGGAAGCGGAAGTTACTGCGTTTCGTCTCAAGCGAAGCGAGATCAAAAACGTTTTACGAGTGACGGTGTGCGGTATAATTTAGTCTTTGAAACTTCAAATATGCCTTACTCTGAAATTTTAAACAAAAAAAATATTTATCTAAAGATAACAAAATAGCAAAAGTAACACAACCTGTGAACGAGCATTCGCTTAGCAGCTATAGTGAGAGTACAACTTCTTTTAGGATTATGCTAATTAAAAATTAAAAATTAAAAATTAAAAATGACTAAATCAATGATAAGTCTATAATTTTTATAGTCATTTTCTTAAAAGTTCCTACAAGTCATTTTCACCGATTTGAAGTACGTTCCGTATAAACGGATTTTTCATCCGCCTTTTCAGGTATTGTGTTTATTCACTGATTTAATAGTATTTTATGGAATTCAATCGCACTAAATACTATTTGTATCTGTTACTCCATAAAATTGATGAAAAGGTGGTCAGTACAGCTGGGAACTGGAGTCGTACCGACCAAATAGCTTTAAGCTCGTCCCATAAAAGACGTAAAGTGATCCTTGAGACTGTTAAACAGGGTTTTTACATTAAGTACACTTTCACGTTTCCGCTACCCTTAATACTTAACCACAGGGCGAGGGACTGGATCAAACATCCCAGGGTATGATTCACCTGTCTAACTGCTGCTGATTACTCAGCCCTCTGTTAGTCCCGTACTATAGAATACTATAGGTTAGGTAACTATCCTTGGTAAATAAATTAGGCGGATTTTCGAGGCTTTTCATTTGCTGTCATTTTCACCCGCATCTGTGCGTTCAGTCTAACGCGTTTAAATTTTATACATGCGGGGTTTTAAAAACCCCGCCGCTCTTTGGATATTTAATGCGTTCGCCGTCCACTCTCTAAGTGATTGAATTAAATTATTTTTATGATTAAAATAACACTTGTTGCTAATTGTCTTAGAAATAACCAATTATAAATGATCAATTAGGAATGACCAATTGGCAAAACTTTTTGGAGGGACTCAAGTGTAGTTAGCACCGTCACAATATTCTACATGCGGCCTCGCGGCCGCTTTTCAATAGATTGAACAATGCGGCAAAGGCGCGGGCGATGCATAAGCCTGAGATGCGGCACGCGCCGAAAAGGCCACCACCGTCTTTTTAAATCCCGCCGACATGAAATATCCTATCATACCGGCTGCCAGATTAGGAGGCACAGGCTCAATGCCATTAAGAACCTCGAAAGGGCTTTGCATGTGGGATTGCCCCTACAAACCGTCATGTAATGTAGGGGCAATCCTTTATGGTTGCCCTCACCCAAAAGCGGTACGATATGGCATTGAAGCACAGGCTGGGGTGGTGAAAATTGTGTTTTGCAAAATTTAGCCGGCGTCCAAAATTTAGCCGGAGTCCAAACTTGAGTTTGGCAGTCCAAACTTAAGTTTAGCTTTGCAACTGGAGTGTTAAATTTGAGATAATTGTGCGTTTTTTTTCACCCTGCCAAACTTCCGGCTGCAAAACTAAAAATGACGTTTGGACTTCAGCCGCCAAACTAAAGTTTGGACGATTGCCAAACTAACGTTTGGACGACTGACGATTGCCAAACTAACGTTTGGACGACTGATAACTGATAACTGATTACTAATAACTGATAACTGTTAGGAGGGCACTTTAATGCCAAACAATTTAGGGAAAAAGCCTAATCCCTTTAGTCATAATCGCGTTGATACGCCTTTTCAAACTCACACGGACTTTAAAGAAGTCTACCAAGATGAATTTAGTCGCTTGCAGTCCATCATAGATGATATCCGGGATGATAAGGTAAACCATCAAAGTAAAGGGGCTGTCGTCATAGGGGAGCCCGGCATGGGCAAAACTCATCTTATGATGAGATTGGCAAAAGAACGCTTAAAAAACAACCGTTTACTGTTTATCAGACAACCCAATAATCTGAGTTCTGTCTTATATCATATCTATAGCAGAGTGCTGGAGTCCTTTGTCGAAAAAGTGCCGGGCAGTGATTATTCTCAACTTGAGCATTTGTTGGCAAACAGTTTTTCTAAAATCATCCGCCAAATGAGTGGAGCGAGTCACTCATCAGTAGGCATTTTGGCGTCTATTTCGAACCTGACTAACAAAGATAAGCACATTTTGAAGGTTGTCTCAGAAGAACCTCTCAATATGTACCAAAAACTGGGAGGAGAAGGCAGTCGTAGCAAGCGCGATTATTGGCAACGTATTGAAAACATGGTAGCGGCATGGTGGAAGACTCACTACAGTGAAAGTGGTTATTCAATGGCCCTTATCCAAGGAATTATCAAGTTTTGCAGTTATTCCGAGCCTAACAAGAGAAAGTTAGTGGGAAAATGGCTGGCGGCTAATGAACTAGAAGCCGATGAGTTGAAGAACATCGGCCTGAAAAATTGGTCTGAAAACGTCAGTCAGGAGGCCTTTTCACTGGAAGCCATGTCTGTTTTTGGCAAATTGTCCATTATGGATAAGCCTTTGATTATCATCTTTGATCAGTTAGAGGCCTTGGGCGAGGTTTATAATGAAGATTTGCTCCTGAGTTTTGGAGAAGCGGTTAAGGAAATTTTTACTCATGTGCCAAATAGCCTTATTATTCTCAATCTCTTTCCACAGAGATGGGAACACTTTCAAACTGTCTTTGATGGTGCGGTTTTAGATCGGGTTTCTCAGGAGAAAATTATTTTAACTCTCCCTGAACACGACAAGCTGAAGGAAATATTGGCCTTAAATGCCCAACCGCTGGGAAACGATATAGATGAGTTATTTACGTCTGATGAGTTAGCGGACATTTTAAACCAAAAAACGATTAGAAATGTCCTCGTTCGGGCCTCCGATCATTATAAGCATAAAGTTTATGGGATTTATTTGCCTAAGCGTTCCACTCAGAAGGCAACCAGCTTGGAAGAGGTGATTGCTGGGCAACTCAAGGCTCTCGAAGAGAAAGTGACAGAGAAGGACTTTGAACCGGCGGCCCTCACGGCACAACTCAAGGCCCTCGAAGAGAAAATAACGGCGAAGGGCTTGGAATCTGAAGGCCTGACGGCACAACTCAAGGCGCTCGAAGAGAAAATCACGGCCAAGGGCGTTGAACCGGTAGCCCTCACGGAACCTCGAAGAGAAAATCACGGCGAAGGGCTTTGAACAAAATCACGGCGAAGGGCTTTGAACCAGTGGCCCTCACTGAACAACTCAAGGCGCTCGAAGAGAAAATCACGGCGAAGGGCGTTGAACCGGTGGCCCTCACTGAACAACTCAAGGCGCTAGAAGAGAAAATAACGGCGAAGGGCGTTGAACCAGTGGCCCTCACTGAACAACTCAAGGCGCTAGAAGAGAAAATAACGGCCAAAGGCGTTGAACAAGTGGCCCTCACGGAACAACAACTCAAGGCGCTCGAAGAGAAAATCACGGCGAAGGGCGTTGAACCAGTGGCCCTCACTGAACAACTCAAGGCGCTCGAAGAGAAAATCACGGCGAAGGGCTTGGAATCTGAAGGCCTGACGGCACAACTCAAGGCCTTAGAAGAGAAAATCACGGCGAAGGGCGTTGAACCGGTGGCCCTCACTGAACAACTCAAGGCGATCGAAGAGAAAATAACGACGAAGGGCGTTGAACCGGTGGCCCTCACTGAACAACTCAAGGCGCTCGAAGAGAAAATCACGGCGAAGGGCGTTGAACCAGTGGCCCTCACTGAACAACTCAAGGCCCTCGAAGAGAAAATAACGGCGAAGGGCTTTGAACCGGTGGCCCTCACTGAACAACTCAAGGCGCTCGAAGAGAAAATCACGGCGAAGGGCTTTGAATCTGAAGGCCTGACGGCACAACTCAAGGCTATCGAAGAAAAAATAACGGCCAAAGGCGTTGAACCGGTGGCCTTCACTGAACAACTCAAGGCGCTAGAAGAGAAAATAACGGCGAATGGCGTTGAACCAGTGGCCCTCACTGAACAACTCAAGGCGCTCGAAGAGAAAATAACGGCGAAGGGCGTTGAACCAGTGGCCCTCACTGAACAACTCAAGGCGCTAGAAGAGAAAATAACGGCGAGACGTTTTGAAGAAAAGCTCTTTGAAGAACTCCAAGTCCTCCGACAAGATGTAGCCGGTTTGAAAACACTTATGGAAGAAGTGGCTATGGCGCTTAAACCTCAAACTAAGCCAATAGCCAAAGTAGAATCGGAACAAGACCCATTTTATTTGGAACTGGAACTCGAAGAAAAACGGGAATCCGAGAAAAAGGAAGATCAAGCCTCTGTTATTGAAGAGTATCTTGACGAACAAAAAGCCTTACTGGCATACGGATATGACAACGCGTTAGTTAACGTTAATGACAGTGATGACATTGGCAAATTGGGAACCATTCTGAATGCGTTTGAAACCACTAAACTTGGTATAACGATTTCCAACCCTAAACTTCAGGGACGAAAAATGTCAGAGTATCTCTACATTAACACGCCAACCAAATCGGTTCTAGTCAGTTTTTTACATACTGACGGTAATATGTTTACCAGCAAACTCAAGAAGTGCAATGAATTGCTATTCCGTTACAAAGACATCCAATTTTTTGTGCTATTTCGAGATAAAAGACAACCTTCTGTTGAAGAAAAAGGCGGTGTCGGAAGGGAGGAACTCCAAAAATTTCGTAGCTCCAAAGAAGGTTCGGCCATCATCATGGACAAAGACAATAGAGTTACCTTTGAACTCATTTACAAACTGATTACTGACGTTCTCAACAAGGAAGAAGATTTTGCGTTGGTAGAAGCCCTGAACACGTTGGAATCCTATCTGAGTGAGGATTATTGGCTGATTCGTCTTTTAAAATAAAGGCTCAAGAAACAAGAAATCCGATTTTTTGGAAAAATCGGATTTCTCACTTGGCTCAAGGCTCAAGAAATATGATTTCTGGGTGGTATGGTGATTGGAGTGATCCTGCACGAGTGGCTAAAGCCACTACTACAAACGGCCTAGTTATTATGGTATTGTGCTGTTTAGGGCCATACTTTAATTTTAACTCGTAAAAACCATAAGATGGCCCCCAAAGCGGCACTGTATCATCTGCATTGGTGCGCTATTGAAAATCAATGAGTTACATCAGTACGAAGTTAAGTTAGTAAAAATCAACCTTTTCTGAAAAGATGATATAAAACAGATGTGACAAGACAACTTATATCTTTGACACTAATCGTCACATCTGTCACCCGTCATATTTGTCACGTTCACACTATCTCTGCATGTTCTAAATTAATCCCTATTAAAAACCGGGCTTTTTTCGTTCTATGAACCTCAAACCCGCGAGCCTTAAGTTCTTTACCAAAAACGCCATTGGAAATTGAACGCTGGATTGAAAGTAAACAGTTACCTTTTATTATAATGTCCCTAATGTACCTTGAGTTAACGGTTAAAATATCACTTAACTTATTGTAATTTAATGTTTTTTTTAATACAGGTACATTAGGTACATTAGTGGCAAGCGTTTTTACAGATGAAGGGTTTTTTTTCACTTGGTATGTTTTAAACAATGAAGTTGCAGAAACAACAGCGTTTGGATCACCAACACTACAGCAATCCTCCAAGAACGCCCCAATCAGATCATGCTCGCCTTTGCAATCCCGTTTGGCGTTAACAAAATTTTCTTGCTGTAAATTTTTCCGTGATGGTATACCGGAGTTCTTCGCTGTGCGTAGCAGAGCTTTGGGTTTTCACAGGATTATTTACAGCAAGAAATTTTTTTTACAAATCTCTTAATATTTGTTAACACAGGGCAAGTATCTGCCCTCGTCTCAACATTGCTAAGCCTTTAAAAATAAAGGCAGGGCAGATGGGGCAGATGTGCCGAGATTTTTTACATATGTAAGAAGATTTTTTCAAAACTCTTGGCGCATCTGCCCTATCTGCCCTAATCTAGGAAAATACAATAAAAACAAAGTATTAACTCAAGGGCAGATCATTTTTTTTTCTGCCCCTTTCTTGCCCTATCTGCCCTGACGCATTTTGCGTATGCAAACTAATCCCAATTAAAAAACGAAGTCCATTTGTTTTGCGAACTTCAAAACCACGAGCCTTAATTTCACGCCCAAAAACAATATTAGAAAGCGCACGCAAGTTGTTCTCAACACACCATTGTTGATAGGCTTTAAACAAAGCAGTGGTTGAAACAGAATCGTTGGGATTACCCACGTTACAACAGTCCTCCAAAAACGCCCCAATCAAGTCATGCTCGCCTTTGTAATCCCGTTTGGCGTTAACAACAATGGGCGGTTCTGCAAGTCCTTCTCGTTGATATGCCACACATCCATCAACGAGCCAACTTAAAAT
>NBMI01000328.1 GCA_002085445.1 Candidatus Parabeggiatoa sp. nov. 2 | reverse complement strand
GAAATTGATCCGGTGGCTTTGTCATTTTCGTCATCCAGTGTGTGTTTTTCCATAAATTGATTTTACCTACTGTTTGAAAGGCAATAACTATAACACATTTTCCTCTTTGATTTTGCTATATTTTTATTAAAAAACGCCCGGTCGTGCCTTATGTTTATATAGGGGTGTCATTGTTTTTATTGAAAGTAAAAAATCGGGTACCCCACCCTAACACACACAAAAAATGATTAAAAATCAATAGGTTATATCTTAACTTAATGGCATTGAGGTTTCACCTGGGGCTATTCATATTCAACCCCTACGGGGTTGGGGCTCCCTCCCCAGCCTTCCCTAGGTTTCACCTGGGGCTATTTATATTCAACCCCTACGGGGTTGGGGCTCCCTCCCCAGCCTTCCCCAGGTTTCACCTGGGGCTATTCATATTCAACCCCTACGGGTTGGGGCCCCTCGCACGGCCTCCTTCCGTTAATTCGTTGTACTTCCGTCAATTAATTCGTTTATCCGCGTAATTCGTTGTACTTCCGTCAATCAATTAATTCGTTTATCCGCGTAATTCGTTGTACTTTCGTTAATTAATTCGTTTATATGCGTAATTCGTTGTACTTCCGTCAATCAATTAATTCGTTTCTCCGCGTAATTCGTTGTACTTCAGTCAATTCGTTGTACTTCCGTCAATTAATTCGTTTCTCCGCGTAATTCGTTGTACTTTCGTCAATTCGTTGTACTTCCGTCAATTCTTATTTTTGCTTCAAAACCAATAAAGTAATATCATCATACACCTTTTGTGTATCAATATATTGCCGCACATCGGCAATAACGGCTTGCTGGATTTCGGCGGCTGAAAGATGCCAATGGCGACTAACAACTTCACACAGCCGATCCAATTCATACATATCCATCTCAGGGTTTCGGGCTTCTGTAATGCCATCGGTGTACAAAACAATGCCCTCCCCGGGCTGTAACTCAATTTCTATTTGTGACGCAAACTTGGCAATGTTGGCTATCACGCCCACTGAAAAACCTAACTCAAAGGTATCAATCCGCTCAATCTGGCCGTCTTTGCGAACCAGCAACACATCTTCATGTTGCCCCGTCACCTGTAAAATCCCCCCTGAGGGGATTTGGGCGGAAGTGTTGGGTTGATAATCCAATAAGGACAGCGTTAAATTCTTATCACTCCCCATTCGCTGCACATTGTTATAAATGGTGCGATTGAGGGTACTTAAAAATTGCGGGGCATCCGTAAGACCACTATCTAACAATGAACGCACCGCCGTTTGTACCATTAGCATTAACACGCCGCTTTCTAAACCATGCCCCGTCACATCGCCAATACCTATTTTAACGCGCCCTTCATGTACAAGGATATCATAGTAATCGCCACCCACCTCATCGGCCGGTTCCATAAACCCTGCAATATCTAAGCCTTCAATTTGCTTGAGTTCATCTTCTTTAGGTAAGACCATTTGTTGCAATTGTTTGGCAACATCGAGTTCGGCCGACATTCGCAGATTTTCCTCTTTGAGCTGCTCATTCAAGGCCAGAATTTTGTCATTGGCTTCGGCGAGTTGTCGAGTTCGTTGCTTGACTTTTTCTTCTAAGTGATTGGCATACTGGGCGTTTTCCAGTGAAATCGCAATCTGCGTTGACAGCATTTTTAACAGGGCTAAACGGTTGGCGGTAAACGCACCGGTTGTCTGGTTATTTTCCAAATAAAACAGGCCCGTCAGTTGATTTTTGTAAATAATGGGAAAACATAACACCGATTGGGGCAGCCTTTGCACAATATAAGGATCGTTGGTAAATAAGCCCTCATGGGTGGCATCGTTTAACACCTGCGGCATTTGAGTACGCGCCGTGTAGGTGACAATGGTTTTAGATAAGCATAGCCCTTGCTCATTGCGATGATCCACTGACTCTAACGGTATTGAATCGAACACCTCGACATTAGAAAGGGTCGCATACGCTTCAAGAAACAACCCCTTCTGTGCCCCTTGATCATCAAGACTCTGTGTGCTGAAGTGTTCTGAAGTGTCGTTTCTGTGTGCCTCTGTGCCTGAAGTGTCCCTTAAAATCAGACAGCCTTGCTCTGCGCCGACGTTTTCTATCACAATCTGCATGAATTTCTTGATAAGGGCCTCCAGCATGATTTCACTGGAAATGGCTTGTGAGGCTTTCATCACCGTGGTCAAATCCAACGGGCTGTCTGCTGTCGCCAACACCGTCTGCGCCGGTGTGAAGGTGGCCGTCGATTCAGTCGTCGCACGGCGAGTGACGGGACTTTTCACCGTGATTCTCGTGTCGGTGACCGGTGTCTTCGTGGCGGTTTTGGCACACCACTGTGGATATTTTTCCTCTAAATCCTGAACTTTAGCCACCGCGCCCCATTGTTGATAGGCATAGTGGGCCTCACGCAGATAGGTTTGGGCAAACTTCACCATGCCCCGCCCTAAATAAAATTCGGCTGCTAACTCATAAGCTAAGGCCTCCTCTTGAATATATTGGTTGTCCCTAGCACCGGCAATGGCCTTTTCATAAAACGCTTCTGCTTCAAGGATTTGCCCTAAAACTCGTGCCTTTTCTGCTTCTACCAAGTCATACTTGTGCTGAAAATTCATCGGGGCATGCTCGGCCCAAAGTTTCATTCTCTGCTGGTTGGTGGCAACTTTTTCGAGATAAAGGGCTTGCTCGTCTTGGGTGGCGGTGGAATAAGCAAGGAGCACCAGAGAAGAGTAAAAAGGAAGTGGTGTCACCGGTAACATGCCTGTTACAGCTTGTTCATAATTTTCCGCTTGTGAGGCAAAATCAATGGCACTCGCATAATCCTTAAACAGATAGCTGAGTATGGTTTTAAGGAGGTAGACATAAAACAGCGAGGTCATATTCTTCTCTTCAAGCAATTGAGGCAACATCTGGGTCTCGTTAAAAAACTCACCTATCAAACGGTGCTTATCCTCTGTGAGGCCTCTGAGATTCAGTACGATTTGCCCCCATATTTTGAGGCCCGACAGTTGGAATTGCTGTTTGAGTTTCTCAATAAAACCCATATATTGCAACATCAACTGATGAACGGAGTCTAAAGGTTCTCCAACCAAAAAGAGGTTATGGCAATAATTGAAAGCCGCATAACAAGAATAGGGTATCTTTCCAACATCCAGAGCGGATTGAGTGATCTCACGCAAAGGCTCTATGGTTTCACGGGCATGCTCTTTCCAGTGTCTGATAAAACTATTCATTGTATAGTCAATTTGACATTTGATGTCTCTGACCTCAAATTTTTCCACTAAGTCTAACGCGAGTTTACCAAATTGATAGCCCGAATCGAATTCGGACATTCCCCCACACAGGAGCAAGCCATACACACCGTATGCATAAGTGGCTAAAGGCGAATTCCCTTTGGTGACACAAAGATTGACCATGGTAAACGTCAGTGGTAGCAACACTTCCGGCTTGGCGATAAAAACCGACGGATATAGTGTCATTAAAATACGCATGGCGGACAACAGAGTGGGATCAGTCATTTCCGGTAGCTTGTAGAGCGCTTCAATACTCAGGCTAGGGGGTGGTGATTGCGACAAAGAAATGCCAAGCAATTCCAATAGTTGTAATCCCGGTTCAACAGCGGATAGGTGCTGATTTTGAGCGGCATAAAACTCAATTTTAATTTCATACACCTTGACTTTGTCTAGTACTGTCTTGGCTTGTTGCAAAACCGTCTCAGAAAGTTTTTGGGTTGTCTCAAAGTGACCACTGAGGTAAGCGGCTTCGGCCGTTTCATTATGCAAAACCAAACTCAGATCATAATCCGATTGCCAAGCCTGACTACCCAATAAACCAAGGCCCGTTTGCAGATACTCAAAAGCCGGTTGGTAAGCGGTTGCCGCTTTGGCTTTTTGCCCGGCCTTGAGGTTCAGTTCCGCTAGTTTGACCTTTTCCGTCTCCTCACTGATCAGGGTAATGCCTTCATTCAATTGATTGACAAGATTAAAAAGTTGCTCTTCTAATTGTTCTTGTTTGGTGTTGGCTAACAGCAAGCGTCCGATGGCTAAGTGCGTGGCTTGCTTATCGGCTTTCTCAATCAAGGAATAAGCCGCTTGTTGGATGCGGTCATGTTGGAATTTAAAACGGGTATTCGCCGCCTGAGTGTCGTCAATCTCTATTAATTCATAATGACTCTCCAGCGGAAATATCAACAGTTCCGTGATCGCTTCCAATAAATGTTCTAACGTTGTGCTGAGGCTGCTAACTTCAAGGCCGCTTGCGTGTGAGAAGGCAACTTGCCTATCTTGCCGGCCATCAATTCCACCACATTGTCGGTGATCTCAAGGGCCTTGATTTGCTCAAAGTCACAGTGCCATTGCTGGGTGTTGATATCAAAAACCAACAAGGCTTGTTCATACAACGATTTCAAAAATTCGTGGGTAAAAAAGGCATTGCCCTGAGTTTTCTCATAGACCAAATCCGTCAACGTCCGGGCATGACTCATATCACACTTTAACGTTTCGGCAATTAACGTGTTGACATCCCTTTTGGACAGGTTTGGTAAGACCCTCGTGTTCACGGTGGTTTGGGCCTTTTGCAGGTCCTGAACCATGATCATCAACGGGTGAGCGGCATCGACTTCATTGTCTCTATACGCGCCGATGATGAGAAAATAGTGACTGTCGGTGTCCGTCAGCAAGGTTTTTAACAGATTCAACGACGCCGAATCGGCCCATTGCAAGTCATCTATAAATAACACCAGCGGATGTTCTTTTTGGCAGAGAGCCCGGAAAAAGTTTTGAAAAACCAGATTAAAGCGGTTTTGCGCCTCGATTGGGCCCACTTGAGCCACGGCCGGTTGTGAACCGATGACTAATTCCAATTGGGGAATAATATCAATTAAAATTTGTCCATTGGGGCCGACGGCCGTTAAGATTTTTTCGCGCCATTGATTTAATCGCTCGGTTGATTCGGTGAGCAGGTAGTTGCAAAACGCATTAAAGGCTTGCGTGATGGCGGAATAGGGAATATTGCGCCCTAATTGATCAAATTTGCCGGCCGCGAAGTAACCGCGTTTTTCAGTCATCGGTTTGTGGACTTCATGCACCAACGCCGATTTGCCTACGCCGGAATAACCGGCCACTAACATCAGTTCACCCCCCTTTCGTTCCTTCCCCGTGACACGCTCAAAAGCTTGCAACAATGTGTCAATTTCTGTCTCGCGGCCGTAGAGTTTTTGCGGAATTTGGAAACGGCCGGAAAAGTCGTGTTGGGCCAGTTCAAAGCTGAAACCGGAGAGGTTTTCTAAGTCCTTCCCGACGAGGTTTTCTAGGCATTTTTCTAAATCCCATTTGAGGCCAAAGGCCGATTGATAGCGTTCTTCGACATTTTTCGCCATCAATTTATTCACGAGATCGGAGATAATGGGAGGTACGTCTGGATTAACGTAAGACACCGGGACGGGGTTTTTAGCGAGATGGCAATGGACTAATTCCAAAGCCTCTGTGGCTTCAAATGGCAATTTTCCGGTTAACAGTTCGTAACAAGTCACACCCAAGGAATATAAATCGGTGCGATAATCTACGGCTCGATTCATGCGCCCGGTTTGTTCTGGCGAAATATAGACCAGTGTGCCTTCGAGTTGTTCGGCCGTTTTCAGGGCCGGGGTTTCACGCGGCAAGCGGCTTGAAATACCAAAATCAATGATTTTCAATTGGTTAGCGGCCTTATTCCAGACGAGATTACTGGGATTAATATCTTTGTGGATAATGTTGGCCGCGTGAATTTGGCCCAAACTGTCGGCCAGTTGGATGGCGAGGGACAAAAATTCCGAAATCCACCCCTGTAGTCCTCCCTGCCGTTGGGAAGGGGATAGGGGGCGGGCTTTTAAGGATTCGCCGCCAAAGTCTTCTAATACGATGACTAAGGTATTTTGGTATTTTTCAAGGCCGTATGTTTTGACGACACCGGCGAGATTGAGGCCCTTAGTGATTTCATACTCTTGCCGATAGCGGGTTAATTCATCAGGCGTGGGATAGTCCTCTTTGAGCATTTTGAGGATAACCGATTGATTATCCTCGTTTCTGATGCCACGATAGACGATGGAGTTGGCGCTTTCGTAAATGGGTTC
>NBMI01000327.1 GCA_002085445.1 Candidatus Parabeggiatoa sp. nov. 2 | reverse complement strand
TCATTTTCTGCGTCAAACCGAAATTGATAATGCTCCGCATTGTGCTGATTGGGCGTGAATGAAATGCCGGCGGGCGATAAATGCAGCGTTCCCCTTTCACGATTTTCAAGCGACTGTACTAAACGTTGGAGGGTAGCGAATTCACTTTTTTGACAAGGAAATAGCACAATCGTTTGCATACCGCCGCATATCATACTAGAGCGATTTGTAGTCGCCTCATGGTTATGAATTTGCCGCAGCAACACGGGCACTGAGTCACCGTTTTTTAAGCTTGCTTGTGCTTTTTTGATGAATTGATACTCAAGGGTGCCGCCTCCAATGGTACCTGCCGAGGTTCCATCCGCTGCCACCGCTATTTTAAAGCCAACTCGCCCGGGTGTACTGCCATCGCTTTCTACGACAATCAGTAGAACGACAGGAATATCTTTATGCAAGCAATCATAGATTAATTGCCACACGTTATTGTCTTTCATCCAAAAAAAAACCTCACTCGTTGTAAACCGCTTATGCACAAATTCAGAGAATTTTCTGGGCAAATTTTTCTGAAGGTTGAATACTCAGTTCAATTAACCATTTTAAAACCGTTTCATCCCCAGACAACGCGCTTTTTAGAATCTTGGCTAATTCAGTACACTTATTAAGTCGTGAAACTATTGGTTATAGATATTCAGAAAAATAATTTAAAAAAAGCCAATAGTGAATAGCGCCAACCCCGTAGGGGTGAATATGGAATAAAAAGAGGGTGAAAAAAACGAGCAAAATCAACCCAGATTTAACACCCCAGTTTGATGGTGGTAAGTTCTTTTGTAGTTGCCACCATTTTTGACAATTAAGTAACGTGAGTTCGAGTTTAAATTTCAGTGAGTTATAGAATTATTGATTCTATCAAAGAGTTATTTATAATGATTTTATTTTCAATCAGTTAACTCTATGGCCCACAATTTTCGGTTATTGACGTATTAATATTAAGGGTTTAATAGTCAAAAAAGTTTGTTTTATCAATTAATTATTGTCAAACAATTGATTAATATAAAATTTATATAACTTATTGAAAATTAACGTCGAACTCACGTAAGTAGGGTGGGCAACGTGTTTTTGTTGCCCACCAGCCCAAGAATAAAATGGCTCATCAAGAACGTACAAACTCCAAAAGCAACCCATAATCATGCCCATCAGCCGCCATCAACGCCTCAATATACCGCCTACGAAGCTTATTCTCCGAAACCAAATCACCCCCACCGCCCCAAGTAAACCTTTCACCACCCAACGACTTCAAAATCAAATCAGCCATCAACCGCGCATGTCGCCCATTCCCGTTCGGAAAAGGATGAATAAACACCAACCGATGATGAAAACGCGCGGCAATCTCATCAACTGGATAAGAACTATATTCCACCCAAACCTTAAAATCATCGTGAAGATTTCTCAGCTCAATCTGTATAAACTCACGATCAACACCAATATTCTTATTACTGGTTCTAAACCTACCCGCCCATTTCCAAACCTGATCAAACATCCTCTTATGCAGCCCAGTCATGAACTTATTCGTCGCCAAATCCGCGTGCTTACGTGAACGCGAAAACGCCCACTTTACCGCCTCATGAATATTGACTTGTTCCCAATGATTCAACTGTTCCCGCGTTTGGATCGTGACTGGAATCAGATCAGCCAACTCGTCACTGGTGAGCGGTGTCATCCCGTCCTTATTTTCCGGTTTCATTGGTCTTATTCCACAAAGTTCGCGGCCATTCTTTCAAAATTTCCTCAACAACTATTTCAATCTCCTGCTTGAGTAACTCATCAGATGGCTTTTGGTTTTCAAGCTGCATGGTGTGAGAAACATATCCAATTTGCGAAGCAGCTACTTTTAAAGCTTGAGTTTTCACAATATTTTTTAAAGACGTTTTAGGCACAAAACCATAAACAAAAACACAATCAAGCGCTTCAGCCGTCCGCTTGACTGTGTTAAGGGTTAGTTTTCCTTCCATTTCGTCCGCTTCAAGGCGGGTGATTCGTGGTGGTGAAACGCCTAGCCGAGCGGCAAGTTGACGCGCTGTCATGCCCAGTGTTTCTCTTATGGCTCGAATCCAACCATTTGGTGGACGTTGTGTGTTTAGTAGCGGCTTGAGTTGCGATAAGTTTTCATCAAGTTGATTTAGCGCAATCCAGCGATAACGTTTTTGCATATTATGATATAAATTAATTTATAGGTTAATTATATTTAAGTTTATATTAACATAAGGGTTAGGTATTTTATCTAAATTAGTCATATATATATTAACGTATGTTTTAGCGTTATGGATATTTGGTGTGAGGATGGGATGGGATGGGTTTCTCAATTTCAGAAATTCGTGGCTAGATGTGGGAGTAGCTATTGGTGTTTGCGATCCTTCGAGGCGGGGGGAGTATATTTTAGGTATTAGACTTGTCCGTAAATAAACAAGAAAGCTAGGGGCGTTGCCCCTGGCTTTAATAACACGCCCCGATCGATCTCATAGAAAAGCCCCAACGGGGAGACATTAATAACAACTCTAATGCATAAGATGGTGCGAGCTATCTACCCCACCGTATTCGGTTAGAGATAGGGATAGACTGAAACCGGAGATTCTGGAAAAGAAGGGGTGGAAAATTCATCGGATTTGGTCGGTGATTGGTTTAAGAATCGGGAGGCTTCGGTTGGGCGGCTTTTGGGGGCGGTTTTAGATGCGGATGAGCGGAGTAGGGGTGGTGGTGATGGTGGGGTGGCTTTTTCGGAGGTTGTTAAGCTTTTCGGTGAGGGCAACCATAAAGGATTGCCCCTACACGACATGACGATTTGTAGGGGCAATCCCTTGTGGTTGCCCTTAACTTAATGGCATTGACCCATGCTACGCTTGCTGACTTTTAAAGGAATAGTTGTTTTAACATCGCATAAAAGGCTGGCAAAAAATCATAATGGGGATTAAAAATTTATTCAATATGTACGGAGCACCGCTCACAGAATCGCTTTGCTTCGGCTACCTTTTAAATTCAAACCTTTGCCACCTGCGCGCTTTATCATCAGGCCGCAATTTTACACCGTTATTGCGTGTCAGAACGATCTGCATTCTCGTGGCGCATAAATATAACATTGATATTTTGAGCTACCAGCATATCAGATCGAAGCACCGTGTGATTCAATTGTGCGCGTTCCTATTGCACTCTAATTAGATATTAAGTCTATCGCCATCGTGCGCGCACGATTCAACACGATGCTCATAACCCCGTCGTCAAAAACCCATTTTTTACCAAGAACTTGGGTTATTTGTTTGGTGGACGATAGAAGCACCATTCTTAAACCTTTCAGCTATATAACCAACCCTATCAACAATATCAGACACATTGCTGAGGTAATAATTATTTTCGTCAACATACAAGATAGCATTTTCCAGCAAGAAAAATTCCCAAACCTCACCATCTGTTATGATTCCATATACCTTGTTCTGCTTAAACTTTTTTAAAGTCGCATACATTTCAGCTAAACACTGACCTAAACCCTCAGATAAATTACTTTTCTTAACTTCAACAACTGAGATAATAGGTGAAATAAAATCAACATCATCAAGACTTAAAGCACAATCATATTTACCGTTTAACTGGTACGGCAGGTCTGGTGTTTCTTCTTGGCTAATATCTACTTGCGGTTCAAAGAATATACCTAAATCGTAAACGTCACTTGCTTTCCACAAAATATGCGACACTAACAGACTTCCCCTTGTTGCTTCGTTATCTGATTTTGACAATTTAATACGGGAATTCATCTTTTTGACGGTTGTTTGCAAAGTCTGATAATCCCTACCGCTCGGTTTAAAACCCTCAAATAAGTTCCAGTTTTTCAGTACTTTGACATTAAAAATAACTTTCAAATCAGCCATTGATGATTTTCTATATTCACTAAATGCCATTTGTATTGCTCCAGAGTAAAAAATCAATAAGAATTGGGGTGTCATCTTTCGCCACATTCATAAGTCTCCGGCTTTTCTTGCTGTTACTCTTTGATTCGTCAATCGTTCAATTTCCTCTTTAAAATGGCCATCCCCTAAAGCCAGTTCCTTGTAAACGCCTTCATGTCATCCTCACTACCAAAACCAGCCTGATGATTATTGCCACGCTGATAACATTAACGCTTTGAGCCTCCAGCATATCATATCTCCGCATTTTCAAAAAAGTTTATTTTTTGACACGATCACTCTCACCAACCACCGCAAACATGCACCAACAATTCAACCGCACCTCTGCCCAACATTTTCCACCACATCAATAGCCAAAGCTCGTAGGTAGGATTGGGTTAGATGCCCAACAAATTCGCCAAGCGAGCGTACGTAGTAGCCTCAATGCCATTAAGTTAAGAAATAAACGAGAAAGAGCCAAAGCTAAAGTCCCCTAAAGGGGACTGGTAAATATTGAGTCTTCAGTGCCCTTTAGGGCACTTCAGCTATTAGACGACGGCTTTACCAAAGGCGGGGGGATTATTTGTTTCTAATTCCGCAAACTGTGTGGCATTGACGTAGTAGCCTGGGTTAAATGTAAATATTGTAGGCCATCCTTCGCTACGCGAAACCCACCATAGGAGTGCATGATACCGACTTTTTTGGCTCATCACACGTTTTTTTTTAACGATATGGCATTGACGCTTTGTGCCCACTGCAACTCTCCAGCTGTCATAAGATTCAATTGTGCGCGATCCTATTGCACTATTATATATATAAGTAAAGATGTACTCCGCACCGATCACAGAATCGCGGGGCGTAGGCTACCTTTTAAATTCAAACCTTTGCCACCATCACGCTTTATCAAAACTCATGCAGCAATTTGACACCGTTATTGCGTGTCAGAACGAAGTGCATTCTCGTGGCGCATAAACATAACATTAACGCTTTGTGCCGCATGCATATCAGATCGAAGCACCGTGCTATTGAATCAATCGGATTTTTTGACACGATCACTCTCACCAAGCACCACATACATGCGCGAACGAGTCAACACTTACCGCATCCCTTCCGTTTTTATTAATTGCCCTTTGCCCCACATTCGTAGCCACATCAAAAATCAACAAGATAAAACTCAATTGATTCCTTTTGGTATTAACTGACTTGAACCGTAACATGTTGTCCAGTTCTTTCGAGCATATCAACTAAAGCGTCAATCGTAAATTTTCCTGATTTACCTTGTATAACATCAGATACTTTCGGCATCGTAATATCTAATAAATGGGAAGCTTCTTCTTGTCTAAGTTCTTTATCGTTAATCCATTCATTGACTTTACACATTAACTGAGCTTTAATTTTTAACTTAGTCGCTTCTCGTGGATTAAAACCTAAATCTTCAAAAATATTATCATTTTCTGAAGTGATATGGGTAATGGATGTGTCAATATTATTCATGACTTTCCTTATTCGCAATTGCATTATATTTTGCAATGTTTATGTCTTTTTTTCATTGCAATACTTTTCGACTATCAATTGGGCGCATTCCTATTTTCACGGACATAGTACAACGGATACGCGAAAAAAACGGATAAAAAGACAAGATTCACCCTGATGTCTTGTGAGTCATTTTCCATGCCGCTATTTATCTATCGGTGCGAATAATTCCAACAGAGCCTTATCCGTTTCGGAAAGCGTATCCGTTGTACTTAACTGTCCGTGGCGTGGGAATGCGCCCTATCAATTTGTTCTGGAAAAAGCGTCATAAAATGGGCGTAGAATAATTGACGTAATAACAAACGCTTATATTCCACTGAACCACGCACGTCACTGATGGGGGATATTTTTGCTTGGGCAATTGCCCCGCCTCGCGTGTTATCTTAACATTGATTTCTTTGCCCAACAAAGTCCAATTCTCCCACTAAAATAAAACAAGTACCACAACTACCCGTGCGACAGCCAGCCTTGATGCTGATAATGCTTTGTTGAGAACGCAAAAAATCCAATACCTTCATATCGAAGGGTAAATTGGTATTCATTTCTTGATTATTGAGAATAAAATTAACCCTTTTTGTCTATTTTCCATTTCAAGTGTGCTTGATAAAATATTGCGACAATTTCCTCAAGATCATCATAAAATTGAAGCTTGTAGTAGGCGCTTTAGCGCCTAAGTTTGTAGTAGGCGCTTTAGCGCCTAAGTTTGTAGTAACGTGAGTTCGATTGATTTTTCAATAACTCATATAAATTTTATATTAATCAATTGTTTATAAATAATTACTTGATAAAAATCTATTTTTTTACTATTAAACCCTTAACATTAATACGTGAATAACTCTTAAATTGTGGGCCATAGCGTAAAATGAGTCAGTAAAGCTTGTTTGTTTTAACTGATTGATTTAAAAGTAATTATAAATAACTATTTGATATAATTAATATATAAGCCACTGAGATTTAAACTCGAACTCACGTTACTACAAACTTAGGCGCTAAAGCGAGTACTACAAACATAAAGATGAGTATAGTTAGTCCAAAATATCGCCTGGGGATTTATCCTCAGCTTTGGGCTTCTCTTTTTCAAGTTTTCTCAACGGAAGCATTGCATTTCCTAAACCAACAAAAAATACCATATTCTTGATGACAATTGCCGTTGTATATCCAAGATTAAAGAAAAAAACACCCGTCAAATTAATAGCGGTAGGTACAAAACTCATACCTAAACTGGTTTGCAAATTGGTCTCTAACTGTTTGGCAATGTCAAATAAATCAGTCAGATGATGAAGTGTGCCGTCCATTAACACAACTTCAGCAACATCGGTGGCGATTGATGAGGCTCCCATTAAAGAAATAGAAACATTCGCTTTTTTCATCGCAATGGCATCGTTGATACCATCCCCGACAAAACCAACCGATTTGCCTTCTTTCTGCAATTGCTCAACAATATTCGCTTTTTCTTCTGGCAGAACATCATAAAAGTAATCATCCAAGCCGAGTTCTTCTGCTAACTTTTTAGTCGGGGGCGATTGATCTCCTGACACGATAGCAATATGTTTAATGCCATGCTGACGTAGATTAGCGACAAGCTGTTTCACTTCAGAACGCACCACTGATTGCAGCTCAATCGCGCCAATAAGCTGACGGTTGACAGCAACCATCACTAAAGAATGGCCTTGTGTATGAGCATCAGTCATCGCTTGTTCTATTTTATCTGGAAGCATGATCCCTTCCATTTTCATAAAACGCGCACTACCCACTTTAATGACTCGGTTTTCGATACTCACAGTAATACCGAAACCCACCTGATATTTGGAATCATCTAGGTTAGGTAAAGTCAAGTGGGAGGCCTTAGCGTGGTTAAGGATAGCTTTGGCAATCGGATGGCTCATTTTACATTCGGCCGCGGCCGCATAAGTTAATAACTCATCTTCTCCATAATCATCACAAAGAATGATTTTAAAAACGGAAAGCGCCTTGTTTGTCAAAGTACCTGTTTTATCAAAAAGTATCCTATCGACCTGCATTAAACTTTCAAGGGCGCGTCCATCTTTGACAAGTATGCCTTTTTGATAGGCCCATTTAAGATGGGTAAATGTTCCTAATGGGGCAAGTACTCTAATACGGGTTCCAAAATGAGCACTTAGGATGACTAAACCCGCTGAAGTACCCAATATAGGTGTTGTTAATATAAACAAACCTAGAAAGGGTAAAATCCCTTTTTCCGCCCAATTTTCGCCCCATAATTGTGCTTTCGTTTTGAAATGAACAGAATTTTGTAAAATTTTGTTAATTTTAGAAACTGTGGTTTCTTGTCCCGTTTTTTCAGTTTTAACCAAGATTCTTCCACTGATGACGATTGTGGTAGCGAACACTTTCTCACCAATGCTTTTTTCTGCCGGCTGTGATTCTCCAGTCAAAGCATGTTGATCAATCATCGCTATACCATCAACGACAATCCCATCAATTGGAATCATTTCACCAATTGTCACTACAACGATGTCATTGATATGAACTTCCTCTAGGGGAGTTTCAACTTCAACATTATCTATTATACACCATACCTTATGGGGCAATTGCTCAAAGGTATTCGTGAGCAACTTTTTAGAGTGTCTTTGAGTCAAGATTATAACCTTGTCACCAAGATAATAAAAAAAGCAGCCTACCCCCATCGCAAAATATTGACCTGTGGCAAGACCGATGACAGTGCTAATAGTGACTAACACATCCCTTCCAATCCTTCTTTCTCTAATTAGCGATCTTTCTGCACGTCTATAAAGAGGGAAAAGGTTGTAAGTAAAAATACCAAGATATAATGGGGCTATGGGCGGGTAAATAAACTGTCTTATGGTAGCTAGACCCAATTCTGCTACACTTACCTTTAAATAATGATCCGCTTTCTTATTTTTCTTGACAAACTCAATTTTTGGCGTTTGGTATTTTTCCGGCAATTTGTGTGGTTCAACATATGTTTTTTTGGGAACAATCTTTTTCAGCCTAGAATATTGATGTTTTGAGTGTTCCATAACAACCCGCTTTTGAGTTTTGCTGGCTCGTTTATGCCGTTCAGATAGCCTGAACCCAATATAAGTGCCAACTACAAAACCAACTTCTAATAACATAGGAATTAAACTCCATCAGCGCGAGTAACACAGTTGAGAAATCCTATTTTTCCAAAAAATCGGATTTCTTTAACCATTTATCCAGACATGTCGGGTGG
>NBMI01000326.1 GCA_002085445.1 Candidatus Parabeggiatoa sp. nov. 2 | reverse complement strand
CCCTAAATAAGGTCGTCTAAATAACCCATTTTTTCACAAAGTGCCACAGAGTATCACAGTAAAAATTAACGCACGCAAAGGCATTTGGATGTCTCTTGCGTGCGCCTTTTGCGTTTATTTCATTTTGTGGGCCATGATTTTATTTTAAAACATTCAAATCGTTGAATCTTATAAATTCAAATTCTTCAACACAGAGACACGGAGTTACACAGAGTTTCACAGAGAAATGTGAAAGCTTTATAACTCTGTGAGACTTTGTGGTACTCTATGAACTTGAAAATTTTTAAATTAAACCTTCCCGGCAATTTTCTTAGTAATCACCCACTGTTGAGCAATCGACAACATATTATTGACTACCCAATACAGCACCAAACCAGACGGGAAAAAGGCAAAAAACACCGTAAACACAATAGGCAAAGCCAACATCATTTTCTGCTGCATCGGATCAATCGGCGCCGGATTCAGATAATGTTGCACCAACATCGTTGCGCCCATGATCAGCGGCAACACAAAATACGGATCCGGTGTCGATAAATCATTTAGCCATAAAATAAAACTCGCTTGGCGTAATTCCACGCTCTCCAACAGCACCCAATAAAGTGCAATAAAGACCGGTATTTGAACCACAATGGGTAAACAACCGCCCAATGGATTAATTTTTTCCTTCTTATACAACTCCATCATCGCCTGATTCAAGCGGCTTTTATCATCGCCATAACGCTCTTTGAGCGTCACCATACGCGGCTGCAAGCGGCGCATATTCGCCATAGATTTGTAACTGGTCGCCGACAAATGGAAAAATGCCAGCTTGATGAGCATCGTCAAAAAGATAATCGCCCAGCCCCAATTGCCAACCCAATCGTGAATAACCTCTAACATCCAAAACAAAGGCTGGGCAATAAACCACAGCCAGCCATAATCCACCGTTAATTCTAGGCTGGGGGCCAATTCGGCCAATTGATTTTGCAGTTTAGGGCCGGCGTATAACTTGATATCAAAAACATGTTGACCGCCTGCAGCAACCGTTTGCGTTGGCCCATACATGCCTAATATATAACGAGGGCCTGAAGTCAGCACCTTAGTATAATAACTGTAAATTTGCTCACGTTCAGGAACCAACGCGCCCACAAAATAATGCTGAAGCATGGCCGCCCAGCCATTAGCCCAAGGAAGACGGTTTTCGTTGTTAAAACTCTGGTCCTGCATATCATCAAAAGAAATTTTTTCGTAACGCTGCTCAGGACCAGAAATCGCGCCGCCCAGATAAGTGTATAAAAAACGGGAGCCTCCCAAATCCGCTTGGTTGCGTTGAAATTGTCCATACAACTGCCCATGCCAAGACTCGTCAGTGTTATTTTGAACAACATGTTTTATATCAATAACATAGCTTCCACGTTGAAAGGTGTAAATTTTGCTCACCTTCACACCTTTGTCATTCTGCCAATCCAGTTTGACTTCCAAAGTATCGGCACCGTCACTGAGACGATAATTTTGTTGCTCGCTTTGATAAACGGCTTGATGTGTCGGGGCGTCTTTTTCGGGCAGCAAACCCGTTTGTGCCACAAATAAATTGGGCAATTTGTCATTCATCAAGCGAAAAAGGTCATCCGGCGTGTCCACTTTGACGGGATATTTAGGCAAGTCAACCAGCCGCACATCGCCGCCTTTAGTATCAATTTCAAGCTTTAACACATCCGTTTCAACCAAGACACGCGACTCGCTAAGCAACAACCGATTAGCTTGCGCCGTTGGTGATTCATCCTGACCGACTTGTGAGTCCTTAACAATGGGTACTTCTGATTCTGACGAAGACGGCGTAGAAGACGTATCGGGCGTTTCCGTTGTTGGCGTGCTTGCCTCGCTAGGCGGCTTAGTACCATAATCTTCTTGCCAAGCCTGATATAACGTAAACAAAATAAAAAACAGGGCGACGATCAGTATCAGTCTGAAATTATCCATGTTTATCGGTTTTCCTTCGTTCAGGGACGGGATCATACCCGCCGGGGTGCCACGGATGACAACGGAGTATTCGTTTAACACTCAACACGAGGCCGCGCAAAGCCCCGTGCGTGTTAATGGCAATCAGTGCATACTCAGAGCAACTTGGATAAAATCGGCAATGCGAGCCTAACCAAGGACTGATGAACAACTGATAACCTCGTATTAATATCGTTAGGATTTTTTGCATCGACGTGATAAGTATTGCCAATGCCTTGCTAATGAGTGTAGCAGGGTGTGGTTATTCACTTGATCGATCCCATTTTTTGCCAATACCACGCAATCCAACCCCGCTAAAGACGACTGATGATGGCGAAAACTTTCACGGGTTAAGCGCTTAATGCGATTTCTCGCCACCGCCAGCTTAACCCGTTTTTTCGCAATCGCCAGCCCTAAGCGAGCGAAAGTACGCGCATTGGCTCTCGCCAACACCGTCAAATAGCGATCACTTGATTTACAAGGTTGATCAAAAACATACTTGTATTCAGACGCTTTCAACAGCCTAAGTTGTCGTGTGAATTGATAAGGGGCGTTCATCGGTTATCAAGCAGTGAGACGTTTACGTCCTTTGGTGCGTCGGGCGTTGATGATTGCCCGTCCGCTTTTCGTTCTCATACGGGAACGGAAACCGTGACGACGTTTGCGTATAATATTGCTCGGTTGGAAAGTTCTTTTCATTGTTTATAGTCACTCAAGTCATAAAAAATAAAACATTTTATTGCTAAGCTTCACAACTTGTCAAGAAATTCCGTTTTCAGTGATCAGTTATCAGTTATCAGTTATCAGTTATCAGTTATCAGTTATCAGTTATCAGTGTTCAGTTATCAGTTATCAGCTATCAGTTATCAGTTATACTCAAGAAGGTTTGAGAAACCTTTCATAACCAAGTGTAACTATCTTCAAGCCCCAACGGGGCGACATTAATAAAGCCAGGGGCACCGCCCCTGGAAATCCAATTATCAGTTATCAGTTTTTTGTAAAAATGAAATTTCTTATTAGCGCCTACTTGGATCCTGGATGATTTTGCGCTAAAATTTTGGAGTAAAGCTAAAAAAATAAACGGCACACTACCACTACCTATCACTATACTCAAGTTAATGATTATTCATAATAATAGACAATCGCAAAATAAACGCAATACTCACGAGAATATTAAGATCAATTTTTCGGTAGTCTCCGTTTCAATAGAGACCAAAACGCAAAAAAGTTTTTTGTACACTTTGATAACTATAAGTCCATGTTTAATAAGCTTTAACGACAACTTTTTTTATAAAATAGCGCCTATCTTATTATTAAAAATATTAGTCGCTATAAGACTAAACCCTACTTTTAAAATGGTTAAAACCAAAACATGCGGCTTTTCGGCAGGACGTTTATGGCGTATTTTAGCACTATTCTCATAAAAATAACGTTTTTTAATTCTTATATAGAATATCGACTCATTTAAATAAGATAAAAACGGCTATGGTTAGAAAATTTACGGGGGTTATAATTTTTGCCAGTGATTATTTTATACTAACTAAGTGATTGTTTTAACTAAAATATTAGACGTGAAATTTTATATACAAGCCGCAGAGTTGATTGGATAAACTTTGATTGCCCCTCTTGACTTTCAACCTAAGGCGAGACACAGTTCATTATCAGAATTAGCGAAGATTCAACACAGAGTTGCACAGTTAGCGAAGATTCAACACAGAGTTGCACAGAGATTGTTTTATACTCAACGTGGGCATAACTTGGATTTCCTGGCAAGCCCCAACGGGGCGACATTAATAAAGCCTAGGGCACCGCCCCAGGAAACGGCAAACGATGCCGATTCTCGCCAACACCCTAGTCCGTGTCAAAGACAACAGCCTACACTTTACCGCCACCGATGCGGAAGTCGAAATTGCCTGTCGTTTGCCCTTAGAATCAGGCAACTTGGGCACTGATAATGACGGCGAAACCACTATTGGGGCGCGTAAATTCTTCGATATTTGCAAATCACTGCCCGATAGTGTCATGATTCAAGTCCATAAGGAAGAAAATCAGGCGACTATCAAGGCCGGCAAAAGTAAATTCAAATTACAAACGTTGCCGGCCGAAGATTTTCCATCCAGTCCTCAAATTCAAGAGCAGACTGAGTTTCGTCTTTCTCAACACGAACTTAAAAATTTACTTTATAAAACCTCGTTCTGCATAGCGACTAACGATGTACGGTATTATTTGACTGGCCTATTACTGGAAATTGGCGACGGCAAAATTTCCATAGTCGGTACAGACGGCCTGGCACACAGTCATACCGGCCCATCCCGACAAAATGGTTGTCGCAGAGACGACCGCATTAAAACAGTCACTTTCTCGCGCCTCGATACTATCAAATGAAAAGTACAAAGGTGTCAGATTAGCACTGGCGCCCAATCTCTTGACAATCAGTGCAAAAAATACCTATCAAGAAGAAGCGGAAGAGATAATGGAAGTTGAATACAGCGGAGAAGAACTTGAGATTGGTTTCAACGGCGCTTATCTTCTTGACGCGATCAATGTCATCTCCACGAAAATGGCACAACTCGCCTTCACAGATTCTAACAGTTCATGCCTGATTACCGAAGAAGACAACGAGGACAACAAATTTATCATTATGCCGATGCGTCTTTAATAACGTGAGTTCGACTTTTCAATGTTATATAAATCATCTCTTAATCAATTGTTTGAGGCATTTTTTTAATATTAAACCCTTAGTATTTGTGAGGTTAAAACAGACGATTTGTGGGCCATCAACTGGAATGAACCAGTACAGCTTATGGGTTTTGTTTTTAACTGATTGAGAATTAAGTCATTATAACTAAATACTTGATATAATCATTGATATTTCAAGTCGAACTCACGTTAATAGGGAAAGGAGCAAGGCGCTTTTATGTCGGGTGGGCAACGGGTTTTTGTTGCCCACCTCCTCCTGACCAGCAAAAAGTTCAGTTTGTTACCGCGCTAAGTATATGAAACCCACTGTATTCAACCTCTCCTGCGTATTTGCGCTAATCGTGCTGTCTTTAGTGCTTATCGGTATGGTAATCATAACAACCGTCAAATTCAGCAACATGCTAGGGACTACCAAGGCTGAAACGACATCCGAAGGCACTTCCAGTGCTATGGCGTTGGGGACGCTCACCCCTCCCCTTCCCATGTCGGACACAGAATTTGAAAACGCCAAACCGATTTTCTTTGAACGCTGTAGGGGTTGCCACGATGTACAGCGTCTTTGACATAAATCAAGGCAGTAACACGTCTAACTAGGTGAATATACCTCTTTTTGCATGACGCAGTTCTCAGTTCTCAGTTCTCAGTTCTCATATCAGTGATCTGTAATCAGTTCTCACTGATCACTGAAAATGAATCAGTGAAAACTGAATCAGTGAGAAGTGTAACTGATAACTATAACTGATAACTGAAAACTGTGAACGATAAACTGTGAACGATAAACTGGAGAATACCTCTTAAATGAAATCTACTATACGAAAGTTATCCTGTTATGCGCTACCCGCGCTGTCTTTAGCCGTCAGTACAGCACTCGCCGCTGAGCTAGGGACGAGTGGGCCTGTGGTGACATACGAAAGCGCCCCCAGTGCTGTCGATCCAAGTGTTGTCAAGATGATCATCACACCCGGTGCCCCTCCTATTACAGAAACGGAATTTGAAAAGGCCAAACAGATTTTCTTTGAACGCTGCGCGGGCTGCCACGGTGTGTTGCGTAAGGGAGCGACGGGCAAACCGTTGACCTCGGATATCACGCAACAAAGAGGCACCGCCTACCTCAAAGTGTTTATCAATTACGGCTCACCGGCGGGAATGCCGAACTGGGGAACGTCCGGCGAATTGACGCCAGACGAAATTGACTTGATGGCCCGTTACATACAACACGAGCCGCCAATGCCGCCTGAATACGGCATGGAGGAGATGAAAGCCTCTTGGAAAGTCGTTATACCGCCAGAACAACGGCCTACCAAGCAGATGAACGATTACAACCTCGAAAATCTGTTCTCCGTTACCCTGCGTGATGCCGGCCAAGTGGCCTTGATTGATGGTGACACCAAAGAAATCATCAATATTGTCAACACCGGCTATGCCGTGCATATTTCCCGTCCGTCCGCGTCGGGTCGTTATCTGTACGTGATCGGGCGTGATGCCAAGCTCAACCTCATTGACTTGTGGATGGAAAACCCCGACACCGTGGCTAAAATTAAGGTTGGCATGGAAGCCCGCTCGGTGGAAACGTCCAAGTACAAGGGCTGGGAAGACAAATATGCCATCGCCGGTACCTATTGGCCGCCACAATACGTGATCATGAATGGCGATACCTTGGAGCCGCTGAAAATCGTCTCCACACGCGGGGTAACCGTAGACACCCAAGAATATCACCCCGAACCTCGCGTTGCCGCTATTGTGGCCTCCCACGAACATCCTGAATTTATCGTCAATGTCAAGGAAACCGGCAAAGTTTTGCTAGTCAACTATGAAGATCTAGACAATTTCAAGGTGACGAGCATCAACACGGCCCGCTTCCTACATGATGGCGGCTGGGATTCCACAAAACGCTATTTCCTGAGCGCAGCCAATAAATCCAACAAAATTGCGGTAGTCGATTCCAAGGAAGGCAATCTAGAAGCCTTGATTGACGTTGGTGCGATCCCCCATCCGGGCCGCGGTGCCAACTTCATTGATCCCAAATATGGGCCAGTTTGGGCCACCAGTCACTTAGGTGATGAGACTATCTCTGTCATTGGTACTGATCCTGTCAACCATGCTGACAATGCTTGGAAAGTCGTGTGGACGCTGAAAGGGCAAGGCGGCGGCTCTCTGTTCATCAAAACCCATCCCAAGTCTAAGAATCTCTATGTAGACACCGCGCTCCATCCCATGCCGGCGGTAAGCCAGAGTGTCGCGGTATTTAATATTGATGATCTGTCGGCCGGTTACGAAATGTTGCCCATTGCCAAATGGGCCGATGTTAGTGCCGGCCCCAAGCGGGTTGTACAACCCGAGTACAACAAAGCCGGTGATGAGGTTTGGTTCTCAGTGTGGAACGGCAAAACTCAACAATCGGCCGTTGTCATCGTAGACGACAAAACCCGCACACTCAAAAAGGTGATTAAAGACCCACGTTTGATCACGCCAACGGGTAAATTCAACGTCTACAACACGATGCACGACATTTATTGATGAGTAGGTAATAAATTCCTGGGGCAACGCCCCAAGAATTTATTAATCTCGCCCCGTTGGGGCTAATCATTAATCATTAATCATTAATCATTAATCATTAATCATTAATCATTAATACGCACCAAAGGGGCTTTCCTAGAGCGGTGCCCCAAGCTATATTAATCTCGCCCCGTTGGGGCTAATCATTAATCATTAAACATTAATCATTAATCATTAATCATTAATCATTAATCATTAATACGCACCAAAGGGGCTTTCCTGATTGAGAAGTTATAGAAAAAATATAACGCTTGCAAGCGCCGCGCTTATGTGAATATCTCTTGCGTCAAAGTTGTAATAAAACACATACAAAAAGTATGGCTAATAAGGCGCAATTGGGGGCCATAACTTAATTTGAAACTTATGGCCCCTAAATCAGGTAGCCTAAATAACCCTAAAATATCTCTTGCGTCAAAGCGCGCGTCAATAAGATTCAATTTAACCCTTAATTCGCATTTTCAAAAATCCGATGTCTTAAAGACATCGGATTTTTAGCACTATGAAACGACTAATTGCCCTCCTTTTACTTATTTTACCGCTGTGGAGCGTTTGCGCCGATGACATACCGCCAGAGCGTCAAAGTGAACTGCTCCACATGCTCCGACACGATTGTGGGGCCTGTCACGGCATGACGCTGAAAGGCGGTTTAGGCCCCTCTTTATTACCTGAGGCACTGGCCGCTAAACCAAAAACGTTTTTACTCTATACCATCCTTAAAGGCCATCCGGGCACAGCTATGCCAGCGTGGCATCATGCCCTGACTCAAGCCGAAGCCGCTTGGCTAGTAAAAAAACTCCTTCAAGGCATTGACGATACCCCTTTCCGCATTCCCTTTCGGAGCAAAGGAACACCTGTCTCGAAGCGCTACAAAGATAGCCAGTTTCGCGGTAGCGGTGACTTAGGTATAGTCGTAGAACGTGCCAAAGGCAGTGTACTGATAATCGAAACCACCACCCACACCCGTTTAGCAGAAATACAACGCCTCGGCGACTTATCCCATGCCTCAGTCGTCTACTCTCGTGATCAACGCTATGCCTACCTATTTGGGCGCGACGGCGGCCTTACCAAACTGGACATGTTGCGCGGCAAAATTGTCAAACGCATCGTGCAAGCCGGCAACAGCATAGGCGGCGCGATCACCCCGTGCGCCAAAAATCCATAAATTCAAAAACATAGGAAGGCAACCCTACGATGCCCTGATTTCCCCCGATGGCCGTTACTACATCGCCGGCTTATTCGGTGAAGACGGCTTAGCCCGGCTAGACTTATGGAATTTAAAGGCCGGCGTGCAACGCATTCTACCGAACTATGGTCAAGGTCATAAAAAACGGCCCGTTTACAAAATGCCCCATTTAGAAGGTTGGGCGATGTCAAGTGACTACGCTTTTGTCCCCGCTATCGGCCAACATGCGGTGCTAGTGATAAACAAACACACTTGGCAACAAGTCGCCCGTATTCCCGTCCATGGACAACCCGTCTTTGTCATGGCGAGGCCCGATGGCCGTCAAGTTTGGGTCAATTTCGCCTTTCCCAATAACGACACCGTGCAAATCATTGACGTGCCAACCATGAACATTGTGAAAACGCTCAAACCCGGCAAAGCCGTATTACATATAGAATTCACCCCGCGTGGCGAAGAAGTTTGGATATCCGTGCGCGATGAAGACAAGCTCGTCGTCTACAACACAGAGACATTTGCCAAAGTTGCCACCCTACCCGCCGACAAGCCTAGCGGCATTTTTTTTACGGCACGCGCTCACAAAATTGGGCTTTGATATTTTCTAAAAATCCGATGTCTTCGAGACATCGGATTTTTTAAATTTTTTTGTGACGGTACCAATGCGGATTAAGGGTTGAATTAATTATTATGAAATCAAGGATTTTAACGCATGCATGCGCTAGTGACGCTTGCATGCGCCGCGTTTATTTGGTTGTCTCTTGCGTCTTTTGCGTCTTTTGCGTGTTTATTTTGTGGGCCATGATTTGATTTGATGGCCCCCAAATTAGGTCGTCTAAATAACCCATTTTTTCACAGAGTGCCACAGAGTGTCACAGAGTTATAATGCTAAGAATTAACGCACGCTAGTGACGCTTGCATGCGCCGCGTTTATTTGGTTGTCTCTTGCGTCTTTTGCGTCTTTTGCGTGTTTATTTTGTGAGCCATGATTTTATTTGAAATCATTCACGTTTTAACCCTTAATTCGCATAATTGATAAAGCTTCAACGATTGCTTTTGTAAGATTTAACCGAGCCTATTAAATCAAAAAAAATTGGCATAAGTGAGTAAACAAAAGTCTTTTAGACGAGCGGCTTGTGAGTCGCTAAAGCGACTACTACAAACCAATGCCATAACGAATAATGGCATTGCTACTACAAACCGGCTGAGGAATCCAAGTTTGAAGGACACGAGACATTCCCCAGTAGCGAATATCAATGGCTCTGCACACCGGGAACTGAACCCGTTGTTCGATCCGCTACTCAATGATTTTCAAAAGGATTTTCCACTCACCCCAACGCCCTTTGCGGACATTGCCGCAGATTTAGGCGTAACCGAAGAAGAAATCCTTGTTAATTTACGCGAATTGAATGATACCAAAATCATCAGTCGAATTGGCCCCGTTTTTCGTCCACACCGGGTTGGGACAAGTACGCTGGCAGCAATGGCCGTGCCCAAAGCGCAATTACAAGAAATTGCTAACTATATCAGTGCCTTGCCTGAAGTAAACCACAATTACGAACGCGAGCATCGTTTTAACCTGTGGTTTGTGCTAACAGCGTCCACAGAAGAACACCTAGAAGCGGTGTTGACAGAAATTGAACAAAACACGGGTATCACAGTCATGTCTCTGCCAATGTTAGAAAGTTATCACATCGATCTCGGTTTTGACTTGAAGCGCTAGGTAAACGTGAATTGTGAGTTGTGAATTGTGACGTAAACGAACTGAAATGAATCAATACAAATAAAATTTTGAGATAAAACCCTTACAATTAATACGTCAATACCCTTTATTTGTGGGCCATCAACTGAAATGAATCAATACAAATAAAATTTTGAGATAAAACCCTTACAATTAATATTAATACCTTGTCGTGGCGTTTTTTTGAAATCCGTTATTATAACGAATCCTTGTAGTTGCGGTTTTAGCGTTAAAAACCGTTATTCTAACGAATCCTTGTAGCTGATAACGTTTCGTTGAACCTCATTTTTTTTGAAAGCTCAAAATGATAAGACAAATCCGCATAGAAAATTATAAATCTATTCAAAAACTCAAGCTCGAATTGGGGCGCGTTACCGTATTGATTGGTGAGAATGGCAGTGGCAAGAGCAATATTTTGGAAGCAATTGCATTAAGTGCCGCCGCAGCCGCTGATAAATTGGATAATGAATTTTTAGCCTCAAGAGGCATCAGAGTAACAGAAGCATCTCTGATGCGAGCGGCTTTTGATAAAAATAATGTCACGCAGCAAATAAAAATATATTTTGGAGAAAATGAAGAAATCTATTTTGATTGTCTCCTTCAAAACAAAAATGAGCCCTATTCCAAATGGATTAATGAAACATTTAATTTGGATTCTGTTTTAAAGCCGCTCTCACTTTTAAACCATTCTGAACATCCATCTTTAATAAAAAACATGGATGAAGGATATCTAAAAGCACTTAAGAATTTTAACAAAGCATCTGAACAAGCTATACACGCGTTGATAGATAACAAAAATTATCTACAAGCGTTTCTTATCTATTCTCCAGAGTATCACTGTTTACGCAATTTCAAGGAAGAAGGACAAATTCAGCCATTGGGCATTAACGGCGAAGGTTTATTTAAGCTCTTGCAAGTTTTGAGCTTAGACAAAAACAAGTTAACTGAAATCAAAGACAAGCTCAAACTCATGGGATGGTTTCAGGATTTTAAAATACCTCAAAGCTTATTTGTAGGTGAAAGAGCTATCCAAATTAAAGATCGCTATTTAGATCAAGAAGTCGCCTACTTTGATCAAAAAAGTACCAATGAAGGATTTTTGTTTTTGCTATTCTATTTTTGCCTTTTTATTAGCGAAGATACGCCAAAATTTTTTGCGAGTGATAATATTGATGCGTCTCTTAATCCAAAATTGTGCAGGCGGTTAGTAAAAGAGTTAGCCAATTTGGCTAAAAATTACGAGAAGCAAGTCATTCTCACAACCCATAATCCCGCTATTTTAGACGGTTTAAATTTGGATGATGATGAGCAAAGGTTATTTGTTGTCTCTCGCAATAGATTAGGGTATTCCAGAGCCAGGCGATTTTTGAAGCCAGAAACGCCAGAAGGAGAAAAGTTGGTGAAAATGTCAGAAGCCTTTTTAAGAGGCTATATCGGGGGATTACCTGGGGAGGTAATAATTAATGATTAATGATTAATGATTAATGATTAATGATTAATGATTTTAAGGATATTTAACGTTTTTCTAATGGCAGAAGTCCAAACTTTAGTTTGGCAGGAGTCCAATCGTTGCTCCAGTTTTTGGTTCAAAAAACTTTTGCCGACGATTCCTGTTACCCGTCAATAGAACATTGACAGAGTACTAGAATGGATACTCGATCAATATAACTCGATGATCAAGTTTTAGTCTGACAATGCACAAGGATTGTATATAATAAGGGATTTTATTCTCTAAGCATAAAATCACGCTCAGACATTTTTTCTCAAAACATTTGCTGATTGAATAGCTTTCTTATCTTTGATTTTCCAAGGAAAGCTAAATTGTTATCGAATTGGTTCATTTTCTTTCTCTAATAAGAAATCCTTTTTTATAACAATCCTTGGGCGTTTGAGCGCACGAAAAAACTTGATCATCGAGTATAAGGAAAAAAAGCCCCGCGACAAAACCATTGCGGAGAGATTAAACCCTTACAATTAATACGTCAATAACCCCTATTTGTGGGCCATCAACTGAAATGAATCAACACAACTTATGGTTTTTTAACTGATTAATAATTAAATCATTATAACGCTATAACTGATATAACGCCTACTTGAACGAAAACCCTCCAATATTTATAGACTTGTTTATATCAACTCTTTTCAGTTACAACAAACCCTTGTCGTGGCGTTTTTTTTTAAATCCGTTATTATAACGAAACGAAGTTCAGCGAAGCTAATCCTTGTAGTTGCTGTAAAATCCCTTATTATATACAATCCTTGTAGTTGCTGTAAAATCCGTTATTATAACGAATCCTTGTAGTTGCTTGTAAATCCCTTATTATATACAATCCTTGTCGTTGCGGTTTTACCTGTTTATGTCATCTCTTCATTTTTCATTAGTAAATATGTCCAAACTCCTA
>NBMI01000325.1 GCA_002085445.1 Candidatus Parabeggiatoa sp. nov. 2 | reverse complement strand
ACGGGGACAAGACGGCTCTGTCACCTTCCGCATGGAAGGTGGCAACCAGCTTGGATGAATCGTGAACTAAGCCGTGATTTCTATGATCACATTTTAGATAGCAGTTAGATATAATAATGAAAACCTCCAGGGCAGAGTCCCAACGGGGCGGATTAATGATTAATGATTAATGATTAATGATTAATGATTAATGATTAGCCACTACGGGGCGAGATTAATATAGCCAGTGTACCTACCTGGCAGAACCCCAACGGGGCGAGATTAATATAGCCAGTGTACCTACCTAGCACCTGACTTTAATAATACGCCTTATATATTAACCCGTTATAAAAATCCAAGTTACGGCCACGTTGAGTATAAAAAAACTTGGTTTATTGAGTATATACTTATAATGCGAATATCGATATAAAAACGAAAAATGAATAATTAACAAAGACTTATAAAATAACTGTCAATCAACACGTTTTTATAAGTCATTGATTTTTTTATGATTCAATTCAACCCTTCATTCGCATTTATAGTATTTGTTATTGGTTTTTTAACTTTTGTCTATTTTATTTCAGAGCAAAACTGACTTTATCCTTGTGAAACAATTACGCGCCTTTTGGTTATCATTACTCATCAGTGCCCGCGATTTGACACCTATCGTGGTGGTGATTGCATTTTTTCAACTTATTGTATTACAACAACCCATTCCCAACCTAGCTAATTTATTAGGGGGCATCTTTTTAGTGATGCTGGGGTTGAGTTTATTCGTGCATGGATTAGAGATATGTCTATTTCCTTTGGGAGAAAATATGGCTTATGCCTTTGCTCGCAAGGGGAATGTGTGGTGGCTGCTGGCTTTTGCCTTTGCGTTAGGATTTGGCACGACAGTCGCGGAGCCGGCATTGATCGCGGTAGTGGATGAAGCGGCAAAAGTGGCCGCTGTTGGTGGCGTTATTGCGGAAACAGAGGCTGCCAAGCAGAGCTATGCCAATGGCTTACGCCTGACGGTGGCGCTGTCGGTAGGACTTGCCATTGTGATAGGCGTTATTCGTATCATCAAAGGGTGGCCGATACATTATCTGATTATTATTGGTTATATCGGTGTTGTGATTGTGACGGCTTTTGCGCCACAGTGGATTATTGGTATCGCTTACGATTCTGGCGGCGTGACGACTTCGACAATTACAGTGCCGCTTGTGACGGCCCTTGGTGTCGGGCTGGCTTCCAGTATCAAGGGGCGCAATCCGATGATTGACGGTTTTGGCTTAATTGCCTTTGCCTCGCTGACACCGATTATTTTCGTTATGGTTTACGGCATCTTGCTACAATGAAACGATGAACGTTCTGAGAAACCAAGGGTTGATAAGAAACTTGGTTTCTTTCTGTCCAACTTCAGAAACCCCGTTTTTTGAAAAAAACTTGGGTTCGATCCAAGAATGAGATGATGAACGGCTTAGCTAACTTTTTTATCATTTTCTTAGAAACCGTGCGGGATGTACTCCCTATTGCGGTTATTATTTTCGGTTTCCAGTTTCTCGTGATACGCCGCCCTATTCCCCATCTTAAAAACGTGTTACTGGGATTTTTCTATGTTGTCTTAGGTTTGGCGCTGTTTCTCCAAGGGCTAGAACAAGCCTTATTTCCTTTGGGCAAGGTGATGGCGCAACAATTGACCGATCCTGCTTTTATTTATAATGGGATAGAAAAAGTCGGCGACTCTTTACACTGGGCGGATTATAAATGGGTTTATATCTTTGCGGCGGCTATTGGTTTTGCAACGACTATTGCAGAGCCTTCGCTTATTGCGGTTGCCATTAAAGCCAATGACGTTTCCGGTGGGACTATCACTATTTGGGGTTTGCGGATATCGGTAGCCATTGGGGTATCGATTGGCATTGCGTTAGGGACTTTTCGCATTGTAACGGGGACACCGTTGCATTATTACATTATTGCCGGCTATGTCATCGTTATCATACAAACTTTTTATGCGCCGCGCTTGATTATTCCGTTAGCCTACGATTCGGGAGGTGTCACGACGTCTACTGTTACGGTGCCGCTGGTGGCCGCCCTTGGCTTAGGATTAGCCGCGACAATCCCGGGGCGTAGCCCACTGATGGATGGATTTGGTTTAATTGCCTTTGCCAGTTTGTTTCCTGTGATGACTGTGATGGGCTATGCTCAGTTATCCGTTTTTTTCAGTGATAAGCAGCCGGAGTCCAAACTTTAGTTTGGCGGCTGGAGTCCAAACAGCCGGAGTCCAAACTTTAGTTTGGCAGTCGGAGTCCAATTTTAGGAGCAGAGTGTTGTGCATTTTAAATTAATCATTGCTTTTGTCGCTGAAGATAAAACCGATAAGGTACTTGATGCTACCCGTCAAGCGGGGGCAACGGGTGCTACGGTTATCAATCACGCACGAGGCGAAGGTTTAGAACCCCCCAAAACTTTTTTTGGCCTCAACTTGGAAACTCAGCGTGATGTGTTATTGCTTTTGGTTGAAGAACATCTGTCTCGAAAAATTTTAGAAAAAATTGCCAAAGTGGCTGAATTTGAAGAGAGCATTGGGGCCGGTATCGCGTTTCAAATTGATGTGGAAGATGCAGTCGGCATCTCCCATCAGGTGAGAAAATTGACTCAGGTGGTGGAGGAAGAAATATGAGTGCTGTCAAATTGGTACGAGTGCATGAGGTGATGAAAACGGAATTTGACCGAGTGGACGGTATTATCACCGTTGCTGAAGCACTCTGCAATATGAAGCATCCTGAAGTAAGAGCTTTAGTTGTCAACAAACGGCATGCGGATGACGAATTTGGTATGTTGTTTTTAATGGATATTGCTCGCCATGTGCTTGCTAAGGATCGTTCTCCAGAACGGGTGAATGTCTATGAAATTATGACTAAACCGGTGCTAACCGTTTCGCCAAAGATGGATATTCGCTATTGTGCCCGGTTGCTTGATCGTTTTGGTGTTTTACGTGCCCCGGTGCTGGAAAACGATGAGGTGATTGGTGTCGTTGGGTTTTCTGATCTGGTGCTACGGGGCATGGAACCTTATTGTGGTAACTAATTGAATTAAGAATGAAAAATTAAATATGAAGAATGAACAAGGACTTATAAAATCACTTTAATCACTACGTTTTTATAAGTCATTGATTTTTTATGATTCAATTCAACCCTTAATTCGCATTAGCGATCAATGGGTATATTATTTTTTTCCTCATCCCTTAAGCTTTTTCGTTATGGCAACCATAAAGAATTGCTCCTCGCAGATAATCCTGTTCGTAGGGGCAATCCCTTGTGGTTGCCCTTACTTGTGGTTGCCCTTACAATCCTGTCATTTAGCAAAAGCCAATGGTTCGAGCTTTAGGCATCGATATCAAAACGAATTCTTTTCATCACCCCAGTTGAACGCATTGATGCTTATGGCTTTAGCCATAAGTTTAGGTATTGAGTCAAGTCTATGTCAATTACAGGCTTTCCGCTTCTTTCTGCTGAATCACTTAAAATCCAACGCGGCGAGGGTAATGACGCTAAACTTATTCTTAATGGTAGTTGCGCCTTTGCTGTAGAGAGGAGCGATTTTATTTATCTCGCTGGCGCGTCTGGTGTTGGCAAAAGTACTTTATTGTGGGCGTTGGCACGTTTGCTTCCGTTGAAAGCGGGCGTACTTAGGTGGGGCGGTATAAGGCATACAGAAGTGGCCGTTGCCCGTTGGCGTGCTGAATTGGCTTTGTTGCCGCAAAAGCCGGTTATTATGCCCGGCACAGTTGCTGATAATCTTCTTTATCCTTTACATCGCTTTTGTATTCAAAAAGAACGTTTGAGTGAGCGGCATGAGTCGTTGCCCGATTCGGGCGTGTTGCAAAAAGAGTTGCGCTCGGTAGGACTCTACGATATTCCACTGGAACGCGAAGCGGCCTCTCTTTCGGGTGGGCAACAAGCGCGGTTGGCTTTGGTAAGGTTGTTGTTAACAAAGCCTAAGTTGGTTTTGGCGGATGAACCAATGGCTGGGGTGGATGAGGTGGCGGTTGATTTGGTGTTTAGTCGCTTGCTGCGGTTTTGTGAGGAAGGGGGGGCTGTTATCTTTACCAGTCATGTGCATGGAGAACGTGTGAGCGGGGCGCAGATTGTGTTGGATGGCAACGCGGGACTTCAATTAATAGCCCCGAGCCAGGGGCGATGCCCCTGCGTTTATACTTATTTTTTAACACAGAGTTCACAGAGTACCACAGAGTCACACAGAGTCATTCAAGCTAACGAAAATCTCTGTGAAACTCTGTGTAGCTCCGTGTCTCTGTGTTGAAACTTTGATTACTACGAACGCAGGGTGAGGGTTAAAAGGTTATATAACCATGATTTCTGAAACGATTGTCATCGGCTGGCTGGAATTAGCGCTTGCTACTTTTTTTATTATGGCAGCTGGTGTGGTTTCTGTCGTTATGTCGTTGGGGTTATTGCGTTCCCTTGCTATTGCGACGTTGCGGACTTATTTGCAACTTATCGCGTTAGGGTTTGTGCTTACTTGGATTTTTTCAACTTATTCTGCTTGGATCGTGTTGGGCGTGTTCTTATTTATGATGTTGATGACGGCGCAAATCTTGCTCAAGCGCGTTAAACATAAGCCGTCTAATCTCTATTTTAGTACATTTACGGCGGTTTTTATTTCTGGTATTATTGTGACGTTTTCGGTGACGGGATTGATTGTGCAGGTTGAGCCTTGGTATGATCCTCGTTATGTGCTAACGATTGGTGGTATGGTGTTAGGCAATTCGATGAATGCAATTGCGCTGTCATTGGAACGGTTATTTGATGATCTGAGCAAACGCGCTGCTGAAGTGAATCAAGCACTTGCATTCGGTGGTACGCGTTGGGAAGCTTCGCTTCCTAGCATCCGTACCGCTTTGACGGCCGGCATGACTCCTATTCTTAATTCTATGAGTGCGGTTGGGTTGGTTTCTATTCCAGGTATGATGACGGGGCAGTTGTTGGCGGGAGCGGATCCGGTTGAGGCTGCTAAATATCAGATTGTTGTTATGTTGATGATTTCGGCCGCGAGTGCATTGGGTTCTATGTGTAGCGTTTATTTGGTTTATAATCGCGCCTTTGATAGCGAGTGGCGATTTATGATTAATGATGAATGATGAATGATGAATGATGAATGATGAATGATGAATGATTAGCCCCAACGGGGCGGTATTAATATAGCCAGGGGCATCGCCCCTGGAACTCCATTAATTAATATAGACTAGGGCATCGCCCCTGGAACTCCATTAATTAATATAGCCAGGGGCATCGCCCCTGGAACTCCATTAATTAATATAGCCAGGGGCAACGCCCCTGGAACTCCATGAATCCAGAGGAGAATTTTATTATGAGTTCTTTACGAGATCAACTTTTAAAAACGGGGCTGGCGTCTAAAGAACAGGCTAAAAAGGCGGAAAAGCAAGCTAAATCAAAAACTCATCAGCAGCAAAAGCAGAAAAGGAAAAAGAAAAAGGCCGAAACAGTAGATACGGAGTCAGCGGCTTATTTGGCCGCTAAGGCGCAGGAAGAAGAAATGGCCCGCGCTAAGGAATTGAATCGTAAAAAACAGGTGGAACGTCAGCAAAAAGAGTCACTGGCTCAAGTACGTGATCTTATTAAACATAATCAAGTCAATGATTATAAGGCCAATATCGACTATCATTTTATTGATGGTAAGTTTGCGAGACAAATACATGTTAACGCTAAACAGCAACAGCAACTTGCCAATGGTCAATTGGCTATTACGGTTTTGGATGAAGACGCTTATTATATTGTGCAGGCCAATATTGCGGAAAAATTGCTTGAGCGTCTGCCCGAAGTTGTCGTTTGTTTTAATAAAGAGAAAGAGAAAACCAGCGAGGCTGATGATCCTTATGCCAATTATAAGGTACCGGATGATTTGATGTGGTAATCTGTAAAAACCCTATTAAAATTATGTCTTTATCTGGATATCTATAAAAGTGGGCCATTAACAAAATCAAGTTAATCAATTCGACAACCTGGCCCACTTTAAAGAAACTTACAAGGTTCTTCTCGTTCCCAATCGGTGGTTGGGAACCGGTTGATTTATGTTTTGTCGGCTTTTTTCGTGTCAATTAGTTCGGTGTCTGCTAAGGAGTCGGCTATCACTATTTGATCCAACCAGTTGTCTAATTGTTCAAGATTGTTGGCGGTTTCAATTTTTTGTACCACGTTGTCAGGTACTGGAGCAAATTTGCGATGTAACTGACGAATCAACGTATTCCTGATGGTGCGTACTGCAGCCCGCCGTTCGCTTATGGCGAGGGCGTCTTGGAAGGTAGGAATTTTTGTCATTTCTTCCGGCATTTCAAGGAAGTATTGGTTAAGGTAGTGCCGTGTGTCTTCATGTAGGGTTAGGTTCATCTGTTTGGTCTCCAAAATTTTTCGTAAAATGACATTTGGATCGGTGGTTATGCCGATGTCCATGATTAACTGGAGGTAGTTTACCAAGTTCTCGCGTAGGCATAAAGCAATGAATTCCTCTAACTTATTACCCTGCGCTAATGGCAGTAGGGGGTAATTTTTGGGAACTAGTGGCAATTCGCTGGGATGTATAATCCATTGCGAAAATCCGTCTGGGCAGTGGTAGATGCCTTCAGCTTGTTTGGTAAATCCCACCTCAGTTTCAAGTTGATCGAGAAGTTTTGTGGGCAGTGTAACGCAGATAATTGTGAGCGTTCGCTTGCTTGGATAGGAGTTGAGTGCGTCGTCGGAGTCGGTTAGCTCTTCTTCTTCGTCTTCCTCTAGTTTAAAGGCACCGAGTCCCCAAGCCCTCATCATGATTTTATTGTAGTCGATTAGGGTTAATGGGTCGTTAATGCCTTTTAATTCAATCGCATTAACTTGGCGGAAGTGGGAAAAAGCGGTGTTTTGCAACCGAAGTAGGTCATTATCGGTGCATTTAACCAGTATAGACCTTTCAGGTAAAAATATTTTTAGGTCGGTTTTTACAACCAATCCCATCTCTTCAAACAGTTGGCAATAGTGGGCTTTGGCTGTGTCATAAAATGGGTCGGGTGAAGTGGGCATTTTTTATTTGGCCTCTTAGTCATAACTACAACAAGGATTGTATATAATAAGGGATTTAAAACAGGGATTGTAGTTATTCTTCTCGCAAAGCTTGGATTTTCTGTATCGGTAGCTTGGTTACGTCGGAGATGCAAGAATCCGTCAGCTCACTGTTGTGCGTTATCAGACTTTTAGCCAATTCCAAAACTTTCTCGTTAACAGCATTGTTAACAGCAGTCTCTATCTTTTTCAATTCGCTTGAAGAGCGTTAGAATCTCTGGTTTGTCAAAATCATCCAGACAAACTGACTCATGTAAGGTTTCGTGGATAGCTTTTATCCATTCTTGGCATGCTTTCGGAATCAGAGTGTCTCCTTCAGGATCCTTGACGAAGATAAAGAACAACCGATGTTTATAGGGGAAAATTCCCTTAATGACTTTTCCGTCCACGAGATATTTCATCTCGGCATCATGGACGAGGATATTTTTGCCGAGAGCGGGTGAATGTCGGTCGGTAAAAAACACCAATGTGTATACCGTTTTTGGGAAACTATCGTCTCGTGAACTTTTGATGGTTTCCACCGTCGCTACTTGATGGTAGTAGTAGAATCGTTCAAAGTTCTGAGTGTAGTTCGCTTGCTGTGCTTCGACGACAATGCGATTGTCTTCGTCTTCGGCAAACAAGTCAAACTCAACTTTGACATTCCCGATAGTCGTTTTCCACTTTTTTGATGTTTAACGAAACACCGGTGAAATCTTTGACCATCTTGGTAAAAACAGCAACATCAGAAAAGCCTTCTGTGAAGACGGTTCTACTGCCTAAAGTGTGGACTGGAAAATAGTCATTCATGGTGATTCTCCTACTCGCCTTCGTTTGTAGTTTGTCGTTTGTAGTAGGCGATTTATCGCCTCATATTTACAAGGATTGTATATAATAATGGATTTCTCTTGACGGATTTCTCATAATTTATATAACTCAAAGTTTGTAGTTTGAGTTTGAGTTTGTAGTAGGCGATTTATCGCCTCATAACTACAAGGATTCGTTATAATAAAGGATTAGAGCGTGGCGGTGTTTGGGTTTATCGCAACAACTACAAGGATTAGCTCCGCTGAACTTCGTTTCGTTATAATAAAGGATTAGTTCGTGGCAGTGTTTGGCTTTATCCTTAAAAGCAGTCTTCTCTCCTAGATTCTTTATAAATAACAATAACTAGCGAAGTCGTTATTTGGAGTCATTTTAACCCTTCTTTTTATATGGCTATTGGTACTGATTTGGGGGCCATTTAAAAGCAACTACAAGGATTAGTTATAATAAAGGATTAGAGCGTGGCGGTGTTTGGATTTATCGCAACTACAGGGATTCGTTATAATAACGGATTAGTCCGTGGCGGTGTTTGGCTTTTTCTTTAAAAGCAATCTCCTTTCCTAGATTAGCTTTGCGATCCTTCGGATCGTTATAATAACTAGCGAAGTCGTTATTTGGAGTCATTTTAACCCTTCTTTTTATATGGATATTGGTACTGGTTTGGGGGCCATGAAGCCATTTGAAAGCTTTCATATAAAAATCTAGGATATGCTCTCGATCTAATCCGTGGCTTTAATGCAATCCTTGTAGTTATTAGTTGGTTAAGATAGCATAAAAATCTAGGATATGCTCTCGAACTAATCCTTTCTTATAACGAATCCTTGTAGTTATGCTTTATCCTTTCTTATAACGAATCCTTGTAGTTATGCGAATCCCTGTCGTTGCTTTTTAAAAGGGCCGATTAGCACTACCTAATCGGCCCCCGAAACAACAACTACGCTAAATTATAAAACGCCGCTATCCCTGGATAAGTCACATTATTACCCAATTCTTCTTCTATACGAATCAATTGATTATACTTAGCAACCCGATCCGAACGCGACAACGAACCGGTTTTAATTTGCCCAGCAGAAGTCCCCACTGCCAAATCAGCAATCGTGCTATCTTCCGTCTCACCAGAGCGATGAGAAATAACGGCCGTGTAACTAGCCCGTTTTGCCATTTCAATCGCCGCCAACGTTTCTGTCACGGTGCCGATTTGATTGAGTTTAATCAAAATCGAGTTGGCAACACCTTTAGCAATACCTTCTTGCAAAATAGCGGTGTTAGTAACAAACAAGTCATCGCCCACTATTTGCACTATTTTGCCGAGTTTATCAGTGAGTATCTTCCAGCCATCCCAATCGCCTTCAGCCATGCCGTCTTCGATGGTGATAATCGGGTATTTGTCTACCCAAGCAGCAAGGTAGTCAGTGAATTGGGCCGAATCGAGTTTTTTGTTTTCCGATGCGATGTTATAAAGACCCGTTTTCTTGTCGTAAAACTCTGAACTGGCGGCATCTAATCCTAACTGAATGTCTTCGCCTGGCTTAAAGCCGGCTTTGTTAATGGCCTCCAAAATCACTTCTATCGCCGCCTCATTGGAGGATAAGTTGGGAGCAAAACCGCCCTCATCGCCGACGGCAGTGTTTAGGTTTCGCTCTTTTAAGACGGTTTTCAAGGCATGAAACACTTCAGCGCCATAGCGCACCGCTTCAGTAAACGACGACGCGCCACTGGGTAATATCATAAACTCTTGTAAATCAACATTATTATCGGCATGTGCGCCACCGTTGATGATGTTCATCATCGGCACCGGCATTTGCAGTTGTCCAGCACCACCCAGATAACGATACAGCGGGATTTCTAGCTCCTTAGCGGCGGCTTTGGCGGCCGCCATTGATACTGCCAAAATGGCATTTGCGCCCAAACGGTTTTTATTGGGCGTACCATCCAGTTCGATCATTTCCCGGTCAATTTGAGTCTGTGCCGTCACATCTACGCCGACTAAGTTGTCAGTGATTTCCTCAGTGATATGTTCGACGGCTTTCTGCACACCCTTGCCAAGATAGCGGGTTTTGTCACCGTCACGTAATTCGATGGCTTCTCTGGAGCCAGTGGACGCACCACTGGGCACTGCCGCACGTCCCATCGTACCAAACTCGGTGATAACATCCGCTTCAACGGTGGGATTGCCGCGAGAATCAAGAATTTCACGAGCGTGTATATTGACAATTTCTGACATTTTTTTTTCCTGTTGATTGCTAAGTTAGTGTAATGAAAAATGTAAAATGTAAAATGACTTAATTGCGCTTTTGTCATTTCGACTTAAGAGAATCCCCTTTAGTACAACGGATACGCGAAATAAGCGGATAAGATGAAAATCACATTCACTTGAACGGATTCTTTGAGTCGAAGGGGCACACAACTTACCGGTTGAGATGTTGGTGCTGAGTTAGAGGTTAGGATAATTAATTGAACAGTATCCGTTTATTTCGCGTATCCGTTGTACTAAGGGTTAATTGTTAATTGTTAATGAATTCCCGCTTGACAAGGAACGCAAAAGCTATGTCAATTTGCGATTTCTAAAAAACCCTGTTTTTTTACAGTATTATCAAGCACTTGCAGTGTTTCCAATAAGGCCGCCATTTGGTCCAACGGCCACGCATTCGGCCCGTCGCTTAGGGCTTTATCAGGCCGCGGGTGCGTTTCCATAAACAGGCCCGCTACGCCAACGGCTATCGCCGCCCGCGCTAAAACGGG
>NBMI01000088.1 GCA_002085445.1 Candidatus Parabeggiatoa sp. nov. 2 | reverse complement strand
CGGAAAACGCGATAAAAGGTTTTAGTCACCTTTAGGTTCCTGGACGCTTTTAGCCTTGGGATTTATCCCAAGGCTTGTGGAAGCTGAGTGCGTAACATGAGTTAATTACACAGACTCAAGCTTTACAAAACTGTGGTACAGCCATTGTGATTCCACTGACATCACAAAAACCCGTTGCCAAATTTCCTCTCACTGTCCATTTACCTAGTGGCACAGGTGGAAATAACGTAGAATGTTGGGCCAAAATTACCCAAGTTCGGGTTATAGATGAAAGTCGCATCCAACCTGAATTACTCGGCAAACTCTCAGAAGAAGAACTTGAGCCTATTAAACAAGCCTTAAAATTAGTCTTAAATTTGTAAGTAAAATTAGCGAACGTCGAATGAGTTGTCGCTTTTTCCGTTCGCTTGTTTGCTTGTTGTCTGTCTAAGCAGTACAACGGATTAGCAGCAATTAACGGATTTTTTTCTTCATTCATTAGCAGACAATTCGTTAATTTCCCAATTCGTTGTACTTGATTTGTGGTAACTTGATTTGTGGTACTTTCATAACAAATTGATAAGGGACTCTTTACAAGAAGCAAGGACTAGAAAAGTTCAAGAAAGGCGAGTTTCAGCTTGGCAAAAAAGCACTAAACAAATTGCTGGTTATGTAGAAGGCTTAAAAGAAGAGCGTTGCGATATAGGGCCATACTTTCATTTGAAAACCTCCAAAATAGTTTATGGCCCTCAATTTCAATTAAAAACCTCCGATTCATAGCATAAATAGGAAGTTTGCCCATTGATTTTTTTATCAGAGCCGAGAAATGACAAAAAGGTCTATATTTATAGCGGTACTCAGTATAACTCCGTTGAGCTTCGGTTACCCATTGCTATCAATCCGTTATTAGAAATCCTTTATAAAATGCAATCCTTGTAGTTATTGGTTTTTGGCAGTCGTCCGAGTCGTCCAAACTTTAGTTTGGTAGGACTCCAAACTTGTCGTTTTGATTTGCCAAAGCGGCAAGCGTTGGACTCCAAAACGCCAAAGTTTATGCGAGGCTATTTGTTAGCCCAAATGTAGAACTGAAAGGAGACAGAATGCAATACCCCTTAGAAGAAAAAATCGGTACGTATGACCTGTTAGTGGGTCGGGCGCAAGAGTTCAAAAAGTTGAACAAATGGATTGCCAATATACCCAACAAGCTCTCCAAATCAGGAGCAATCTTGGGACGGCGCAAAAGTGGTAAAACCACCTTTGTGCAACGGCTGTTCAATCAAATCTGGTCAGCCAATGGGCCAGTCATTCCTTTTTATATCAGTATCCCGGATGCCCCAATATGGTATCCTCACCTGGCTATCAAATATTATGAAACCTTTGCCTCTCACTATATCTCATTTATGGAACGAGACCCGCTGATAGTCGATAAACCGCTGAATATGGCGCAAATCAAAGCCTATGGCGAGGCGAATGGCAATCAAGTGTTGGTGGAGGATGTTGATTATATGGCCGGGTATCTGAAATCGGGGGGATATGATTTAGTGTGGGATAGGGCCTACCGCGCCCCGCATCGGATGGCCTCATTCCATGACCAACGGATTTTGGTAATAATAGACGAGTTTCAATATCTATCGACCCATGTCTACACCGATCCGACATTTAAAGACAAGCCGATTGAAGCCATGCCGGGCAGTTTTCACGAAGTCTCAGAATCGAAGGTGGCCCCGATGTTGGTGACTGGCTCTTATGTGGGTTGGATGATTGATTTGATGGACAAATATCTGGAAGCCGGACGATTGAGTCATATTAGCTTCTCGCCCTATCTCACCGAGGCGGAAGGTTTGCAAGCAGTCTACAAATATGCCGAACTGTATAAAGAGCCAATCACCAACGAAACCGCTCTGCAAATCAACGAACTGTGTATGTCTGACCCGTTTTTCATCTCCTGTGTGATCCAAAGCAGTTATCCAGATCGAGATTTAACCACAACCGAAGGAGTGATTGAGACGGTCAACTATGAAATCTCTAACCGTCATTCTGAGCTATCCGGTACCTGGCGAGAGTATATTGACCAGACGGTAGAGCGGATAAATGAGTTGTATGGCAAAAGCCTGCTCCTCCATCTGAGTAAGCACAACGACCGTTACTGGACACCCCGACAACTGAAAAAGGCTTTGCAACTGGAGGAAGCGGAGAATGTCATTCAGCGCAAATTGATTTTGATGGTCAACGGAGATTTAATAGACTGGGGAGTAGCTGATATTGATTTTAGGGGGCTACAAGATGGAACCCTCAATCTGATTTTGCAAAACCGCTTTGAGAAGGAAATTGCCGAGCATCAAGTGCCGCCAGATTTGCGGGCCGATTTCCGAGCGCAGATTGCCAAACTGACCGCCGAGAAGAACTCACTCCGGGGCAAGCTCAATCAAGTATTGGGGGTAATGGGAGAATATCTGTTAGCCAATGCCTTCAGGAGCCGAAAGCGGTTTAAGTTGGGGGCTTATTTTGCCGGAATAAGTGATGACCGCGAACTGAACCTAACGAATGTGCGGACACGGGAGATTATTCAACGTTCGGATGGCAAGAAGATGGAGTTGGATGTAGTGGCCGAGTCGAGTGATGAACGGGTAGTGTTGGTGGAAGTACGGAAGCGACAGACGAAGACGAGCTCCAAAGATGTGGAAGATTTTCAAGAGAAGGTAACAGTTTATCAAGCCTTGCACCCGGAACAGAAAGTGTTGGCAGGTTTTCTCTCGTTGGGTGATTTTACGGAGGAAGCCCGGCATATGTGTGAGCAATCTGGCATCGGTTGGGCAACGGCGTTTGCTTATTTCTAGGCGTTTTTTGTTTCGCGGATCGTTTTTAGTTTGGCTCGTCCAAGATAAATCTTGGACTCCAGCCAAAATATTCTATGTTGTATAATAACCTCACAATGGCACTCATTGATAAACAAATCTTTTCTTTTGAACCAAAAATGACTTACCTCAAAACTATTTACGTTTACAATTGCTACGCCTCGCAAAACTTTGACATCGATTTTTCACCTAAAGCCGGTGACTCTTTTCGGCATTTAATTGTAACGGGCAAAAATGGTAGTGGGAAAACAACGTTGTTAAATGCCCTTGATAATGCCCTAATGGAAAAATCGGGCACTGATGAAGAACCAAAAATTGACGTGACATTGACAGATGATAATGGCTGGTGTCTAACAGATTTTTTAGCAGAAGGCTTATATGACTATTTTAAGGTAGAAAGAGACACCACCGTTTTAAAAGTTAAAAGCCCAAAAAAAATTGATCGGATTGATTTAGAAGAACCACTCAGTCAGTTGATTGTTCAATTTTTAGTGAATAAAAAAACCCAACAAGCTTATGCTTATCAAGATGGTGAACAACACACGGTACAACAAATTGAACAATGGTTTAATCAATTTGAACAACAATTAAAATTCTTATTTGATGAGGTGGCACTTCGCTTAGAATTTAGCCGTCAAGAATTTAATTTTTACCTTCAACTACCGAATCAAGTGCATTTTTATTTTAATCAATTGTCTCATGGTTATGCACAAGTGATTTCCATTATTGCCGAAATTTTGATAGCCATTGAGACTCAAAGCGAAAAATCGTTTTCAGATAATCCGTCGGGCATTATCTTAATTGACGAAATAGAAAACCATCTTCATTTAGAACTACAAGAAAAAATATTACCGTTTCTGACGACGACTTTTCCTCAGCTTCAATTCATTGTTGCCACCCATTCACCAGCGGTGATTGCAAGTATTAGCAATGCCACTGTTTATGATTTAACCACACACCGCACCGTCAATGAAATACTGACGGGTATTCCTTATCATGTACTGATGAAAAGTCATTTTGGCATTGAATCTGAATATTCACGACTTGCCACCGAAAAGTTGAAAAACGCTAATTTAATTTCTTTCAAATGGTTTTATGGCCCCCAAATCAGTGCCTAATCATAACAACTACAAGGATTGTATATAATAAGGGATTTATTCTTGGGATTACTCAGTCCTTGTCGGTTGTGGGGCCAGGCTTTACTTTAATTTCTTTCAAATGGTTTTATGGCCCCCAAATCAGTGCCTAATCATAACAACTACAAGGATTGTATATAATAAGGGATTTCTTCTTGGGATTACTCAGTCCTTGTCGGTTGTGGGTCCAGACTTTAATTTAATTTCTTTCAAATGGTTTTATGGCCCCCAAATCAGTGCCTAATCATAACAACTAGAAGGATTGTATATAATAAGGGATTTATTCTTGGGATTGTTTTGTTGGTTGGGGGGCCAGATTTTGTGTCTTGGATTTCCTGGGGCGCTGCCCCAGGCTATATTAATCTCGCCCCGTTGGGGCTTTTCGATAGTTAATTCTTTGTACTTAATTGTACTTAATTCGTTTATCCGCGCAATTCGTTGTACTTAATTCGTTTATCCGCGCAATTCGTTGTACTTAATTCGTTTATCCGCGTAATTCGTTGTACTTAATTCGTTTATCCACGTCATCCGTTGTACTACTTTTACATTTTTCATTCCTAATTAATGCCCCTGTCTACCATACAGTTTGGCGTATAAGCCATTTTCACGGATTAAACTGTCGTGGTGGCCCTCTTCAATAATTCGCCCTTCTTCAAAGACAAATACTCTATCGGCCTGTTTCACGGCGCTGAGGCGGTGGGCGATGATAATTGTTGTTTTGTCTTTTAGAAAGTCATTTAAGGCCGCATGCAGTTTGCCCTCTGTTTCCGTATCGAGGGCCGAGGTGGCCTCGTCTAAAATCACGACTTTGGGATTGGCTAATATCATCCGTGCCACCGCCACTCGTTGCCGCTGCCCGCCAGAGATGCGTAGCCCGCGTTGCCCCAGTAACGTATCAAGGCCGTTTTCCATCGTTTTGACCACATCGTTTAGTTGCGCGATTTCAAGGGCTTGCCAAAGTTGCTCATCAGACAATTCGCGCCCCAAGGTAAGATTCATGCGGAGCGTATCATTAAATAAGGCCGGATGTTGTAACACCGTGGCGACATGTTCTCGCACCACATCCATGCCAATTTCTGTCACGGGCACATTATTAAAATAAACATTGCCCGACTGGGGCGCGTATAAGCCCAACAACACTTGCACTAAAGTCGTTTTGCCACCGCCACTCGCGCCGACAAAGGCCACTTTTTCGCCGGCTTGAATATCTAAAGAAATCTGATCAAGCACCCACTCTGGTTGAATTTGGTCTTCAGATAAATAGCCTGACTTCGTTTCGCCTTCAGGCGGTGCCTCTGCGCTTGAAACCGTTTCGCCTTTGGGCGCCACCTCAGTTGAACTCGTTTTGAGCGCAGCCTCTCCACTTAAAGCCGTTTCGCCTCTGGCTGCCTCTTCAGTTGAAGTTTCGACACCTTTCTCTGAAGGCTGGTTGTATAAAAAACAGACCTTTTCTAAGCGAATGGCTGTAGTCGAGTGATTTTTAAACGGATTATAGTTATGAGGATAATTGGGTTCCCACGACAGCGCAAAGAGTTTATTGACGCGCTGCAAGGCCGCTTTGGCGCTTTGATAACCATATTGAATGCCGATGATTTCCTGCATAGGCATTAACATAAACCAAAGATAGCCAAACACGGCCATCATTTCACCGATGGACAAATCCGAAAACACCACCATTAACATGCTCAAAGCGCGAAATATATCAAAACCTAGCACAAAAACGTTAAAAGACAAACGCCCGGCGGCATCGCTTTTCCATGCGTAGGTAATGGCATGATTTTTAATCGCGTTGGCACTATCGACAACTTTGCCAAAATAATATTGTTCACGATTACAAGCACGGATTTGTTGGATGCCTTCCAAGGTTTCGCTCAAGGTTTGTTGGAAAGTGGCATAAGCCTCGTTTTCTTTTCTTTTCAACTCCTTAACTTTGCGGCCCAAGCTTATCGTGATATAAACTACCAGCGGATTAACCAAAAAAATAAACAACGCCAATTGCCAGTGCATCCACAGCAATATCACCGCGGTGCCGACAATCGTCAAAACGGCTATTAAAAACCGACTAATGCTAACCCCGATAAATTGATCCAGCGTATCCAAATCAGTCACAAAATGAGAAATCACTTGCCCACTCCCCAAGGTTTCATATTCTGCCATCGACACGCGCTGAAGACGGCCGATTAAATTCTTGCGAATCCGATACACCACATCTTTAGCAATAATGGTGAACTGGCGCATCTGCCACACGCCCAAACCCAAGGCGATCAAACGCAACAAGATAGTCACTAACATAATGGCAACGATAACCAAAATGGGGCCATGCCAACTAACCGGAAAAACCCAATTAACGATATTTACCAAAGTAGCCGGTTGATCCAGCAACACCTCATCAACCAACAAAGGCATAAGCAAAGGAATTGGCACACTGATGAGCGTGGCAACAACGGCGATAATATGCGCTAAAATGAGTTCTCGCCTATGACGCAAAGCGATCTCGAAAATCCGCTGCCAATTGTAGGCCTCATCGCCGGGCGCGTCTGTTGATTTAGGAATCGAAGTGAGTACGGAAGTCTTTAACATAGAAAATATTGTTTTTTCATCTTGGAGTCCAAAGCTTTAGCTTTGGACATTGAATGGAGTCCAAAGCTTGCTGCTTTGGACATTGAATGGTTCAAATGAAGCGCGACAGAGGGCCCTTACTAATAATTAATGATTAATAATTAATTGTTAATTATTAATTTATGGCCCTCAAAATCTTGACTCCAAAAACCCGCAAAAAAAATAGGTCAATAACAGGGGCCCGCGTATCACGTATCGCACAAACTAAAGTTTGGACTCCTTTACACTGATAGAAGGGATCGGCTCAATTTTCTTTTTTATTTCCATCTATCTTGTCATGTTGGTACCAATCGCACTATTTTTTACGTTATTAACAATACAACGTCTTCATGACTTTAATGAGAGCGGCTGGTTTGTTTTAGGCCTACTTATTCCTGTCGTGAATATGTTATTATTAACAATACTCTGGCTAACACCGGGTACACAAGACCCTAATAACTTTGGCCCCAAACCGCCCCCTAACACGCTCGTCGGCACAATAACCGCCATCGTTCTTCTATTCCTAGCGCTCTTAGTGCTCGCTGGCATCACAATTCTCCAACTCAATTAAAAACCTCCGAATATGCCTTACTCGGAGGTTTCAGCTTGAAAATTTTTTCCTCATCCCCACTATTTGTTCTCCAATGAAAAAGACTCATGTCATATTTATTAAATAATTCAATAATATAACTAAAAAAAATATCATGGAAACAAGAGTTGAAATCAAAAATTTACGCAAAAATTTTGGGCCTTTGACGGCCGTCGATGATATATCATTTCAAGTAAGCCAAGGCGAAGTGCTAGGTTTTCTTGGGCCTAATGGTGCCGGCAAGTCTACCACAATGAAAATGATTACCGGTTTTTTAACGCCCACTGCTGGCACCGTCACAGTGGCGGGGTATGATATTGTTCAAAAACCCCTCGAAGTCAAGCAACGACTCGGCTATTTGCCCGAAGGTGCGCCCGCCTATCCCGATATGACTTCCACCAATTACCTCGATTTTGTTGCCCAAATACGCGGTTTTCGGGGAAAGAAAAAACGCCAGCGGATTGCCGACACCGTAACGCGAGTTAATTTGGAAAATGTACTACATCAACCTATCGACACACTCTCCAAAGGTTTTAAACGGCGCGTCGGTTTGGCTCAAGCGATACTACACGATCCAGAAGTCTTGATTTTAGACGAACCCACCGACGGCCTCGATCCCAATCAAAAGCACGAAGTTCGTACACTCATTAAGAATATGGCAACAGAAAAAGTTATTATTTTGTCTACCCATATTCTTGAAGAAGTCCATGCCGTTTGCACTCGCGCCATCATCATCGCAGACGGCAAAATTGTCGCAGACGGCACCCCGGCGGAATTAGAAGCCAAATCTCAATATCACAATGCTGTGACTATTACACTACGGGCGACTACTGATAAGGCGGCGGAGGTGCGTCAATCTTTGTTAAATCTGCCGGGTGTCTTCAAGTTAGACATTTTGGCGGAGGAAGAATCGACGCTGAGCTATCAAGTGTTTCCCCAAGCGCACCGTTCCATCATTGGCGAAATCAGTCAACATGCCCGTAGCCAACAATGGACTGTTACGGAACTGCAAGTTGATAAAGGGCGTTTGGATGAAGTGTTTCGTTCTATTACCGCTGAAAAAAAACACGGTTCAGTGAACACTGAAAATTGGCAAGGTAAAAAAAACAGTGATCAGTGAGCATTGAATTACTGATCATTGATAACTGATAACTGAAACTCGATGATCAAGTTTGGAACGAACGCGCTCAAAGTTCAAGTACGTATCAGGGCACTCGCCCGGCGTGCCGCTGGGGCGGAGTTAGTCTGCTTTAGCAGACTTAAGCTTTAAGCCTGGGGATTTATCCCCAGGCGATATTTTGCACTAACCATCAAAAACTTGATCATTGAGTGAAAGAAAACTGACAAGGAATAACATCATGCGTGCAAGCCTCATTTGGGTATTATTCAAGCGAGAATTGGGCAGCTATTTTGCCACACCCATCGCCTATGTATTTATTTTTATCTTTTTGTTTATAAGCGGTATTTTTACTTTTGAATTAGGCAATTTCTTTGCCCGAGGGCAAGCAGACTTATTACCGTTTTTCACCTTTCACCCTTGGTTATATCTCTTCTTGATACCCGCATTAGCCATGCGACTATGGGCAGAAGAGCGCAAGAGTAGCACCATTGAACTACTGCTCACTTTGCCTATCACCGTTACCGAAGCGGTGCTAGGAAAATTCCTTGCGGCGTGGGTATTTACGGCGATTGCCTTAGTGTTAACTTTTCCAATGTGGATTAGCGTCAACTATTTAGGTAATCCCGATAATGCAGTGATTATGGCTGGCTACATTGGCAGTCTGCTAATGGCTGGCGGATTTTTAGCCATTGGTAGCTGCATGTCAGCAATAACTAAAAACCAAGTGATTGCCTTTGTTGTCACAGCCGTCGTCTGTTTCGCTTTTATCCTCAGCGGCTTTCCACTGGTTTTAAACTTCTTTAGCGGCTGGGCACCCCAAATCATCGTCGAAACTATCAGTTCATTTAGCTTTTTGACGCATTTCAATGCGATCAGCAAAGGTGTGATTGATTTGCGAGACATTATTTATTTCTTTTCCTTGATAGCCTTTTGGTTGTTTGCCACCGCCCTGTTGATTGAAATGAAAAAAGCGGACTGATAATAATAAAGCTGTGAATTGTGAATAATTAATTGTGAATTGTTAATTAAAACAATGGTTTAACGATTAATGATGCCTTCGTTCACTGAACTCTTGTGGTTGCCCTTAACTCTTGTGGTTGCCCTTAACTTTATGGCATTGAGGTTGGGGGTGTGTCAATTGGAGAAATTTTTGTTATTCATAAGGAATGCCAATTAAGGGTTTAATTTAATCATAAAAAATCAATGACTTATCAAAACGTATTGATCGAAACTTATTTTATAAGGTTTATCAATATTTCTCCGTTCAAAGAAACAGAAATGACATCTTTGTTCATTCTCCATTTTTCATTTTTCATTCTTAATTAGCATAAGGAATACAACATGAAAAAAATACTCACCACCACCGGCTTGCTCATGGCAATTGCCCTATTTATTGCCGTGAATATCATCAGTGATAAAACACTGAAAGCGGCGCGACTTGATTTAACCGAAAATCAACTTTATACCCTATCCGAAGGGACTAAGAATATCCTCAATAACCTAGAGGAACCCATCACGCTGCGCTTTTTCCTCTCGCAAAAACTCGCCACCAGTTTGCCCGGCATTAGCAGCTATACGGTGCGAGTCAAGGAATTATTAGAAGAATACCAACGCGCCGCTGGCAATCAGCTCAAATTAATAATGATTGATCCAGAACCTTTTTCAGAGGCCGAAGATCAGGCCGAAGGCTACGGCTTACAAGGTATTCCAGTGGACGACAACAATACCCATTTTTACTTCGGCCTCGCCGGCACCAACGCCACCGACGCTGAAGAAACGATTCCCTTCTTATCACCCAATCGGGCAGCGTTCTTAGAGTATGATCTAACCAAACTCATTTACCAACTCTCCAACCCCAAGCAAAAAGTGGTCGGCATTATGAGTACTCTGCCCTTGCAAGGCGATACGACTTCACCGGTTAGGCAACGAAACGCGGCCCAACCTTGGATGATCGTCGAACATATTCGCCAATTGTTTGAAGTACGTACTGTAAAGACAGACGTTAAAGAAATACCGGCCGATATCGACGTACTGATGCTGGTATATCCCAAAGATTTCAGCGAAGCCACTCTGTACGCGATTGACCAATATGTCCTCAAAGGAGGACGGGCGATTGTATTTGTTGATCCTTTGTCGCAGGCCTATCAACCAAAAAGCAATCCTCAAAATCCCATGGCGGCCTTGCAAGCCCATCATTCCGAACTAAGCAAACTCTTTGAGGCTTGGGGAATAGAATTAGTGCCCAACAAAGTGGTAGGCGATATGGGCGCTGCCCCGAAAATCACTGTGCGAAAAGGCGCTCGTTACCTCAGGATAAGCTATCCGGTCAGAATGACCTTAGACACAGAGCAGTATTTCAACAAAGAAAGCATTATCACCAGCAAGTTAGGAGGCAATATTTTGCTGGTGACACCGGGTGCGATAGTGAAAAAAGGCCAAGTGGAAACCGAAATCATTCCCTTGATTCAATCTGGTGACAAAGCCATGCAAATCGACACTTCAAAAGTGGCTTTCATGCCGCCAGAACAATTAGCGCGTGATTTCAAACCCGAACGCAAATTCACCCTAGCGGCTCGGATTACCGGCAAAGTCAAAACCGCTTTCCCAGAAGGCAAGCCTAAAGACGAGGATGAAGAAGACAGCGCGGACGATAAAACCGACGACACCAAGCACATCAAAGAATCTGCTGAATCGATCAACCTCATTGTTGTGGCAGACACTGACATGCTTGAGAACAAATTATGGGTAGGGGGGATTATGCAAACGCCCCGGGGACAACATCCCATTCCCAAAAACGCCAATGCCACCTTTGTCTCCAATGCGCTAGACAATCTCAGCGGCAGCAATGACTTAATTAGTGTGCGAAACCGGGGCAATTTTGCACGCCCATTCACGCGAGTAGAAGACATCCAACAAAAAGCGGAACAGAAATACCGCGAAAAAGAAAAGGAATTGCGGACTCGTCTGCACGAAACGGATCAAAACCTCCGCAAACTGCAAAGGCAAAAGAGACAAGACGGTAACGAATTAATGCTCAGCCTCAAACAAAGAGAAGAAATTGCTCGCTTCCGCGAAAAGAAGATCGAAATTCGCAAAGAACTCCGCGACGTGCAACATGATTCACAAAAAAACATCGCCAATCTGGAAACCTACACGAAAGTCATCAACATTGGACTCATGCCACTGCTGATAGGCATAGGAGGCATTACCATTGGCTTTTTGAGCCGTCGGCGGCGGAAAGTCTTGCAGGCAGGAGTCCAAACTTTAGTTTGGCAGGAGTCCAAACTTTAGTTTGGCAGGGTGAAAAAAAACGCGCAAAATTATCTAAAATTGAGGGCCGGGTTTTCAAATTGATTTGGTAAGCTTTTGTTAATGGCTTACCATTTTTCATTTTTTGAGGGCCAGGTTGGCGGATTAATGGCCCTATTGAGAAAAACCTCTAAAAAGACAAGTGGAACACACCCGTATATTATTTTTGTTTGGGAAGCCCAAAGCTAAAGCTTTGGACGGAAACGCGTTGATCACAAAACTAACAGGAGGATTCATTGCATAATGAACGCCAAAACCTTTAGCTTTTTAGCTGTCATTACTTTAGCTGTCATTATCGCCGCGGTTGTGCTGACGCAGCCGGAAACAACCACCACGTCTGAAAAGCCAACGTTTTTTCCAGACTTGGGCACTGTTCTCAATGACGTAACGGAAATCAACATCAGCACTAAAGGCGAAACCGTCACCCTAATACGTGACGAGAATGGGCAATGGCGACTCAAGGAGAAACATAATTATCCGGTTGCCGTGAAGAAAGTCCATGATCTGTTACTCGGTGCGGCCTATTTGACGGTTCTGGAAGCCAAAACGAGCAAGCCGGCATCTTATTCTAAAATCGGGGTGGTGGATGTCACCGAAGAAAACGCTAAGTCTACTCTCATAACCTTTAAAAAGGCGGCCGGTGAAACGCTGGCGAGTTTGATTGTTGGTAATGATCGCCTGGCGAAAACCGATTCAACGCGCCGTGAAATTTATGTCCGTAAACCTGATGAAAAACAAGCCTGGCTCACTTTGGGGCAGTTGCCGATAGAGAAAGAAGCAACCGATTGGTTAGCCCAAGAAATTGTCAATCTCGACAGCGACAACATTCGCCAAGTTAGCATCACTCATCCTGACGGCGAGAACTTTTTAGTCTTTAAGGATACCCCCAAGGATGAAGAATTTCAGCTTGCGGACTTGCCAGAAAATGCTAAAGTCAAATTTCCTTATATGCTCCGAAATCTTGCGACGACTTTGACTCGTTTAGATTTGGATGATGTGATGATTGCCAGTGAAATGGCGTTTGATGATAAGGCAACGACTCGCGCCGTGTTTACCACTTTCGATGGGCTTGAAGTCACGATGATAACAACGGAAAAGGACGGTAAACATTACGCGACATTAGCCGCGGCGTTTAATCCAGATACTGTTTATGTGGAGCCACCGAAAAAGGATGATAAAACTGCTTCTTCTGAAGGAGAGGACGCTCAATCTGAAAAGGCGGATGACAAGGCAGATGAAAAAGCTGAACAAGCAGAAGAAAAACCAAAAGTAGATGCCAAAAAACAAGCAGAGGAATTAAACGCCAAGTTTCAGGGCTGGATTTATACGCTTTCCCGATACAAGGTGGATGATTTAGAGATAAAGCGCGCTGAATTGATTAGCGTAAAAGAACCCTCTGCCGACAAGGTAGAAGAGACTGAACAATTGCCAGCCCTCAATATGGACGGTTTGGACTTGCCAGCGGCGTTTGGAACACCGACAACAACAGCGCCGATGTTACCGTTAACGGCACCGTAACCGTAAAAACCTCGGAGGTTTAGGCAAAAAACCGCCGAGGTTTTAGAAACTTCGCAGGTTTACAAGGGGGAATATTTTTTTAAAATGGATGCTAGAAAAGTACAAGCAGAAAGGCGTTATACTTCTATTCGTTATGATGTTTATCAAACCGTAGAACAAAAACTCCATTTTCTTTTTAAAAAGCCTATAAGATTAACCAGTATAGACAATAATGCTCTAAAATATTGGCAAAAAATATGGCAGCCGCATAATCATAGATATCCGCCTGAAGGTGGATGGGATTGGCGAAATGAGATACTTAGACAAACGTTACCCAATAGATTTGAAGTAGCTATCTGGCACGAGGAAATACTTTGTGGCTTGGCTATGGGTAAACCGTCAGTAGGCTCTAGCCATCTTGCCATTTATCTTATGGAAGGTTCTCCCTTGAAACATCCACTTAATGCGCTAGTCACAAGAATAGTACTTGAAGTGGGTATGGCTTATGCGCTCGTTTTGGGCAAAGAAAATCTAATGCTAGTTGATCCTTTAGAAAAAATGATGAAGGTTTATACTAAGAGATATGGCTTTGAGTTCAAAACCGCTAGAAATAATCCTAAACGCTTTTGTATCATAAAGATAGAAAGATGAAAAAATTTTCTGCTATTGAAAACAATGCTTTGACGTTGACTGAAGCCGACGAAAAAGAATTGTGTTTGTCCCATGATATATTCCTTCTCGCTCGTCCTTTGACTGAAGAGGAAGAAAGGCTATTGTATGATCCTGCCAAAGATAAAATTCCTAGCCTTGCACAAGTGAGAAAAAGATTGGAAAGGTATCAAAGTCCGTTTAGTAAAAAACCAAAAACTCTCACTGACATCACCCTGACTCCAGCCGATGAGCATGAACAGTTTCTAAAAACGTTGGACAGTGTTAAGGAATTGCACCTAAAAGCAAAGGAAATGGCTCAATTGGCTTTTATAGCAAGAATGGAAGAACAAGCTGATAAAGTTAAACCGTTGTATAAACAGGCGTTTGATTATGAGCGTCAAGCAGCCATGTTGTCAGCCGACTCGCATGAGGATGAGATTGAACTTCCTATGCTGTTTAAGAGTGCGGCCAATTTTGCCTTGGAGGCGGAGAGGTATGAGGCAGCAAAAGAAATGATTGAGTTGGGTTTGTCTAGTGAGCCGCCTATAGAAATGACTGAAGAATTATTGGGGTTATTAGATTATTTGGCCGATATCTATTATGAGAAAGGCGAGTATAGCAAAGCTCAACCTTTGCTTGAAAAAGCCTTAGCGATTCGTGAGGAGAAGTTGGAGGAGGATCATTGGGATATCCCAAATTCTCTTAATAACTTAGGTTTACTGTATCAAGCCCAAGGCGAATACGATAGAGCACATCCTTTGTTTGAAAAAGCGTTAGCGATTCGTGAAAAAACCTTGGACGAAGAACACCCAGATGTCGCCACTTCTCTCAATAACTTAGGTTCTTTGTATCAAAAACAAGGCAAATACGATAAAGCTCAACCTTTGCTTGAAAAAGCCTTAGCGATTCGTGAGAACAGCTTATACGCTGAACACCTTGATGTCGCTACGTCTCTCAATAATTTAGGTTTTCTCTATCAAGAACAAGCTAAACGATTGTTTGAAAAAGCGTTGATTATTTTGCAAAACAGACTGGGTAATAATCAGCCATACGTTAAATTAACCCATAATCACCTCTATCATTTATAAGTTGTTCAGAAAAAACAATGGGCTTATTTTTGGAGTCCAAAGCTTTAGCTTTGGACGAATTGAGTACAACGAATTACGCGGATAAACGAATTAAGTTAGCCATGAATTGAGTACAACGAATTACGCGGATAAACGAATTAAGTTATACTCGACGCGGGGACAAATTTAACTTTTCTAATCAAGCAGGGGGGGGGGTATTTCTATTTTCCCACGGTGAATCAACGCCCCTCAACCCCGATAGGGGTTGAATGCCACCCCCAAGCAAGTGGGCTACCTAAAAGTTTAAATTGTGCCCGCGTGCAGTATAGCCATGAATTGAGTACAACGAATGACGCGGAGAAACGAATTAAGTTAGCCATGGAGTCCAAAGCTTCAGCTTTGGACAAGCAAACAACGTGGCGACTTAGGAGGAGATTGAGTATGTTTGATGAAGAAAACGAATTATTAGCTAAAATACGCTTAGGTGAAGATTCGGTGCTTGAGTTCAAGGCAATAAGTTTTCAAAGTCATCGGGTATTAGCGCCACACCGCAATAGTCTTGCTGATGAATTGGCAGCTATGGCAAATACCAGTGATGGTGTCTGTGTGTTAGGTGTCAATGATAAAACGAAAGAAATTGAAGGCATCCCGCTTGACAAACTTGATATCGTCGAAACTTATCTAAGACAAATTTGCAATGATATGATTCAACCGCCATTGACGGCTAAAATAATACGGATGGAATTACCAAATCGTTTGGGTAATCGGTGTGCTATCATTAAAGTTGATGTACCACGGAGTTTATTTGTGCATAAAAGTCCAGGGGGGTATTTTAAACGTTTGGGGAGTTCTAAACGAGAAATGACGCCTGAACAATTGGCGCGTTTATTTCAACAACGCAGTCAAGTGCGCCTTATTAGGTTTGATGAACAAGCCGTGCCAGAGACGCGATTTGATAATTTAGATAACGCATTATGGCAACATTTTATACCGGATACGTCAGAAAAACCGCAAATAACGCTAAACAAATTAAAATTACTGACCATTGATGATGCTGGCATTGAGCGGGCAACTGTCAGTGGTGTTTTGATGTGTACCAGACATCCGCAAACTTATTTACCCAATGCGTATATTGAAGCCGTGCATTATCGGGGATGCCAGCGCGATGCCCATTATCAACTTGATCATGCTCGTATTACCGGATCACTGGTTCAACAAATCCGAGAGGCGTGGTTATTCGTCAAACGTAATATGATCGTTGCTGCGACTAAGAATCCTTGGCGAATTGAGGTGCCTGAATTTAGTGAGAAAGCGGTATTTGAAGCGATTGTCAATGCCGTCGCGCACCGCGATTATTCGATTTATGGCTCCAAAATTCGTTTATTTATGTTTGATGATAGATTAGAACTTTATTCACCCGGCACCTTGCCCAATTCTATGACGATAGATAGCCTTCATTTACGGCAATCGACTCGTAATGAATTACTCACCAGTTTGTTGGCACGTTGTTCCATTGACGAAGATGGCATTAGGCGACAGTATTTAATGGAAAAACGCGGCGAAGGTGTGCCTATTATTTTGCATGAAAGTTTCAGCCTTTCGCAAAAATCGCCGGTTTATCAATTGATTGATGATGCTGAATTATTATTGACGATTTATTCAGCAAAATTGCCTAATCATATATAGTTTATTTACAACCCGTCAATGGGTTGAATGTGAAACGCAGTAATTCGCTCCGCGAGATAATAGCTTCTCCAAAACTCCAACCAAGCACCACAACCCGTTTGAATGTGAATAGCCCTAGTACACGACGGCGTAAATCCTCGTACCATCCCGCCTTAGAATAAATTCTAAGGCTAAAAGCTAAAGCAGGCTGAAGCCAGCTAAAACTAAAAAGGGCGCATTTCTATTTTCCCGCTTGACTACTTCGGGGTTGGTGCTTTACTTTAACTTTACCACAGGTTTCGTAAAACTTCTCCAAAACTCCAACCAAGTTGAATGTGAATAGCCCTAGTACACGACGGCGTAAATCCTCGTACCATCCCGCCTTAGAATAAATTCTAAGGCTAAAAGCTAAAGCAGGCTGAAGCCAGCTAAATTTCTATTTTCCCGCTTGACTACTTCGGGGTTGGTGCTTTACTTTAACTTTACCACAGGTTTCACTACCACAGGTTTCACCTGTGGCTATTATCTCGCTACGCTCGGAACGTAGTTTCACATTCAACCCCGACGGGGTTGGCGTCTTCTCAATACCTTTTCCACAGGTTTATCTCGCGGAGCGAATTACTGCGTTTCACCTATGGCGTATCGATTGCAACCCCTTCGGGGTTGCGGTTTTGGAAACCTCCGAGGTTTAGGCAAAAAACCTCCGATGTTTTTTTTGGAAACTTCGGAGGTTTGACGTATACTTTTACCAGAGGCGGATAGTTAAAACGCTCTCCGTTAATTTCCACCTAACATATACTTTGCACCGTCACAAATTGCGCTGAAAGTCATTTCTACTTGAGGATAAATCTGGTTTTCATGGCTCAAGTTCAAGTTCAAGTTCAAGTTCCCTCCGATCAAAGGGATCGTCGGGATGATACATGACAAAAAACTTCTTCGATGTCTACTATAAACAGGAGTTGATATGGCTGATGATAATCCATCCCGAGTCTCGCAAGAGAGTCTGGAACAACAAACGGATCACCAAGAATATGCTGAAATCAAGATATTCTCTTATAAGGGTAGGTTAGGTAGAATTCGATATCTTGTCTATTCAGCGAACGCATTATTTCTATGGTTAGGCTTGACGGTTCTGTTGTTCGGCTTGGTTTCAAGTACCAGGCATCCAAGTCAGGGATTAGTGTACCTCTTTTTCTCAACTTTAGCCATTTTAGTTGTCGTCTTTCTCGGTGTCATTGTGTTATTGACAATACAGCGTGTTCACGATTTTAATCGTAGTGGCTGGTTAGCTTTATTACAGTTTGTTCCTATTGTTAATAACATCTCTTGGCTAGTGTTTTGTATTGTTCAGGGTACAGAGGGTTCTAATCAATTTGGTACCCAAACACCCCCTAACACGAGGAGGCTAAAAATAATGGCTGTAATAGCTGTCATTCTGCTCTTCTTATTGGTTGTCGCCTTGATTCTTGCAGCCATCATTATTCCTCGCTTAATTGAGGCACTCAGCGCTTAGGTTTCGGTAATTTGTCAAGCAAATCCGTCCAAAGCTTTAGCTTTGGACAGTTTTGGACTACATTCCTACCAGATGTCCAAACCTAAAGGTTTGGACTCCATCCTATGTCCAAACCTAAAGGTTTGGACTCCATCCTAAACCTGAAGGGTTAGGCAAAAAACCGTCGAGGTTTAGGCATATTACTTATTTTCAGTCGCCACCGGTTTAGGCTTTGTCAGATACCACGCGAGTTGTCCAAATACGAAGATGCCGAGATAATCAAATGCCAAATCTACCCAATCAAATGAGCGAGTGTCAATCCAAATTTGAGACACTTCTTCAAGCGTGATAATGACTAAAACAATCACGCTGCCTTTGAGAAATGAGAGTTTGAATACCTTGAATTTATCACAGTTTAAGAGAATATTGACAAAAAACGCCAGTAATCCCATCAATAAAAAGTGGCCCCATTTGTCGCCGTAAGGAATCTTAGAAACCAGACTCTTTAAGATATGTAGATAATCGCCTTGATTAGCAAAGGCGATAATTAGCAGTATCAGGAATATATAAAGAAAGGTTGCTCTTTTGATATTTTTCATGTTTTCAAGTATTTGTTTTTTGGAGTCCAAAGCTTTAGCTTTGGATAGCTTTCGACAACATCTCTACCAGACATCCAAACCTAAAGGGTTGGACTCCACCCAAACCTAAAGGTTTGGACTCCATGCCAAAGCTGAAGCTTTGGACTCCATAACAAAAAAAACCGCCGAGGTTTTGGGACATTACTTATTTAAATGCACATCCGAAGTTCGTTCTTGTGTCAGTACGATGGCGGCGGAATCTAATTCGCCTTGCCCGGTGCCCATTAGGGCGTTGAGGTATTGTGTTGCTAACGCTGCTCCGGGTAGGGCAAGCCCTAATTCGTGGGCGGTTTGCATGGCGATACGCATGTCTTTGTGGTGGAGTTTGGTTTTGAAGCCAGGTTGGAAGTCGTGGTTTAGCATGCGTTGTCCATGTATTTCAAGGATGCGGCTGCCAGCAAATCCGCCGAGTAGTGCTTTTCGCACATTGGCTGGATCGACGCCGGCCGCTTTTGCTAAAAGCAAAGCTTCGCCGACGGCGGCAATAGTTTGTGATACTAACACTTGGTTGCATGTTTTGGCAATTTGTCCAGCGCCGTTGTCGCCAATGTGGACAATGTTTTCACCTAGGAACGTGCATGAAATAATTTAGTCAACTGGAAATGATATAGCTTGATTAAATTATTTCGTGCCTGTCCTATTATTTATGTGTACTCATAACCATCTACCCTTTGAATTAATTGGCAATACTTATATGAAATCCCAGAAACTTTCTTTTTGCCAATTCCAATATCAAAAC
>NBMI01000324.1 GCA_002085445.1 Candidatus Parabeggiatoa sp. nov. 2 | reverse complement strand
TGAAACTGTTGCAAGAACGCGATAAGGAATACAAGGCTCTGAAGAAACGGGGAACCTTATTGGCAATGGGTGCGCCGCATTATGGTAAAAACCGCCAAGGAGTCACGACGCGAAGCGAGATCACGCTTGGAGGTTTGACAGAAAATCCTAACAGTGTTGAGATTGCCCGTCGGCTCGTGCGCAGTGGCGATTATGGCCGTGCGGTTAGGCAATTCGGCCTAATGAGATGGAGAAACTTACCCGGCGCGTTGGCCGAACTGGAACAATTAGAAGCACTCTTTAAAGAGACTCAACCCGCTATCTATATACAAGAAAAGGCCACCGAGGCGCAACTACAACGCCTCAACCAACAAGGCGAATTAGCTAACTATCGTTACTTGGTGTTCTCAGCACATGGCTACCTGAGTCCACAAGTGTCGGCCCTCTCTTCCATTGTATTAGGGCAAGTCAACAACCCGCCCGGCATTGATGGCTATGTCACCGCTGGCGAGTGGCCGGGTTATGACTTAAAGAGTGACTTAATGGTGTTATCGGCCTGTGAAACCGGCCGAGGTGAAGTCGTCGGCGGCGAAGGTGTGATGGGATTGCCTTATGCGTTTTATGTCGCGGGCAATAAAAATACTATACTGACGTTATGGTCAATCTCCGATAAGGTGACGACGGAGTTTGTCACGAGCTTTTTTGCTAAACTCAAGGCTGGCAAAGGACAACTAGAAGCGTTGACGGCCACTAAGCGCGAGTTTATTGAAAAGGGTGGACGTCATAGCAACCCGGCGTATTGGGCCGCGTTTGTGTTGTATGGTGTTTAAGCAACTACAGGGATTCGTTATAAGAAAGGATAAAGCAACTACAGGGATTAGTTATAAGAAAGGATAAAGCAACTACAGGGATTAGTTATACTTTGCACCGTCACAATTATTTCTTAAGAAATGACAAGAAAGCTCAGTTTATGGCGGTGCTTAGTATATAAGTATCTGTGCATAAATAATCAGGTATTTAGAAAGCCCGTTTTTTGAAAAACTTGGGATCGAGCTTTGAATAAAATACCTGAAAAATTATGCTTCAGTACTTACAAACTTAGGCGCTAAAGCGCCTACTACAAACGCAAGGCGCTAAAGTGTCTACTACAAACGCAAGGTGCTAAAGCGCCTACTACAAACGCAAGGCGCTAAAGCGCCTACTACAAACGCAAGGCGTTTCGTAGTACTATTCGTTTATCCGCGTAATAATTATTCTACCTGAAAACCCACAAGCCCAGTTGCCCAATCACCATTCCGTACCATAGGTCGGCCACGCCCTCCATGTACGGCATGTCTAAACAATAACCACTCTAACTGATTAGAACTCCCTTTTTTTTGAAAAGCCTCTTGCTCTAACAGAGACACATCAATTGAATAACGGCTAGTAATAAATTTGAGGGTTTCTTCACCCGCCAACCCCGTAACCAAGCCAATCTGCTCCTCGACCAATTCCCGCGTTTCTCCCGCCGGCACACGAGCAGATTCCATGCGATCCTCCTTAAGGGGGAAAATAGAGTAGATAGCACCATCGGGCCCAATATTCAGAATGTAACAATAATAATCCACCCATTTGGATTCGTTACGCAAAGTAAAGGTGAGAATCTGCTTTTGGGTTAAAACGAGCTTTTGGATATCCGCCAAGCTATAAGGCCCCTTTATCTTGCGATAAAACTGACCTTCACCTTCCATAAACCGACAATTTGGGCCAGTTTGACAAGATCCGACCGGACTCAGGATATCAGCTTGTAACGTCACAGGTATCTTGCGGCCACGACGACTTTGGAGTGCTTTAATTTCACGGATACGGGCTAATTTGTTTAAATTCTCCTGTACCAACTGAATGCCTCTTGTCGGGTTATCATTATCAAAATGAATTTGCAGGTTTTCATTTAATAACCGTTCTTCTTGTGCCAGTACCCATAATTCAGGCGGTTGATTAGGAAAGGATTTTGGTAAAGGATCGTTAGCCTTTGCCCGAATCAACTGACCGTTCTTTCGCTTGGGGCGCAACAAGTGCAACCGTAGATCAGTATTAGACGGATCATCGGTAAGAGTATAGGCTGGCAGTGCTTGCGTCTCATCGGAACGGGTTTTAAAGGCCGCTTGTATCGCTTGCAACAAAGGCTTGTCTTTCCCAGTTGGAAAGTCGGCCTCTAAAGTCACCTTGATGGGTGTAAAATGGTAGGCATGCTCTTCCTCTACCACCAAATCACCCGTTTGAAAAGCACCCTCTGGTTTAGGTTTACCATAACTGGCGAACGCTTCAACCCGATTGACAGTAAGGTAAGGTAAGCTTTGTGGGTTCGGGTGTTGGGGTTTATACAAGCGATAAACCGAGTCGGCAGTCACGCCGGCGAGAAAACCGGCGGGCATTTTTATCCAGTCATTTTCAACTTCAGTGACTGAAAGCGTCGGCGGCTGCGCTATAAAACCACCACCCAACACTTGTGTTTGAGCCTCACCCTCCATCTGTGGTTGCTGCACCACACCGCGCTCGGCCGTGACTTGGGCATAAGTTCGCTTATAAACATGATCCCAAGTGTCACCCGCTTGTGCTTGTTGTAAATTATGTGCCCAATGCCAAGTAAAAACACCGTAATATTTGTCTTGTTTGTCAATGACCGACTCATCGTCTCGCGCCACGCCTATGTGTCTCTTTTTGTCAATGGCCGACTCATCGTCTCGCGCCGCACCTACGCGGATTCCACGCTCAATTGCCGGCCGGGTGTAGGTAAGTTGACCTAAAATATGGGGCCTGTCATCCTCTTCTACCGCCCGCGTGAGATCAAATCCCTTGCTCACCGTGGCCGAGTGACAAGAATCCGAGACAAACACCACTTGCTCGGTTTTGGCATACAACGCCGCCAACCAAGCGTTGATTTCATCGTCCAACACATCGTAGTTGTTTTTATCCATCGCCTTGCTGGCGCGTGCGCCGAAAGAAACCCAAGTTTGGTCTTGGCCGCTTTTTTCATCACCATTTAAATCAGTGGCTTGCGAGCCATGACCGGAATAATGGATATAGACAAAATCACCGGCTTTCACGCGTTCAATCAGCGCATTGAACGCGTTTTCAATGGCGGTGTGAGTGGCTTTGTCATCCAACAGAATCGTCAAATTCTCATTAGAGAAGCCAAACCGTTCTTTCAACACGCCCTTCGTCAACTCGATGTCATTGATAGGGCCTTTGAGAGAATGAAAAGGCGTATTGCGATAGTCCTGGATCCCAATAAGCAAAGCATGTTTGCCAACCGCGAGGGGGGACTTTGGTGTGAACGGGGCAACATCATCATGCATCGTTTCGGTGACTGTTTTGTTGGAAAATTCCCCGTTTTCAATTGGGAACACTACCGTTGCCGGAACAATGAACAAGCCCAGAAAAACGATAGACAGTAATAAATACTTGATTTTTAATGGATTCATAAGTTTTGCCTCATTGAACTACAAGGATTCGTTATTATAACGGATAAAGCAACTACAGGGATTCGTTATAATAACGGATAAAAAAGCAACTACAGGGATTCGTTATAATAACGGATAAAGCAACTGCATGGATTATACTCAGTATTTCCATCAGTTTGCCGGGACTACCTAGTATCTGTACCGTGCGCGTTTTCCACAAATACCATCCCTTTGAGGGATGGTATCTGTTCTCTCGTGCGTTTTCCAGAGATACTTCATTCGTTTATCCGCGTAATTAGTTGTACTAATCAGTCGTTTATCCGCGTAATTAGTTGTACTAATCAGTCGTTTATCCGCGTAATTAGTTGTACTAATCAGTCGTTTATCCGCGTAATTCGTTGTACTATTCGTTTATCCGCGTAATTCGTTGTACTAATCAGTCGTTTATCCGCGTAATTAGTTGTACTATTCGTTTATCCACGTCATTAGTTGTACTATTCATTCGTTTATTCGCGTAATTAGTTGTACTAATCAGTCGTTTATTCGCGTAATTAGTTGTACTATTCGTTTATCCGCGTAATTAGTTGTACTAATTTTTCATTCTTAATTAATACATATATGGCTAACCTTTTTTCCCTTCCTATTTGGACAGTCAACTTAGCATTTTCTGAAGATATTAGCCTTGTTTCTCCCCTACTTATCCCAGAAACCATCACAGCTAACGAATCATCCGCCACCCTTGCCCAAACGCTGATCAAACGCTTGGAAGAGAACAACATTAAGCTGGGAGAGTATCTGGAAATGCTCCGTCATGCGCCTACCTTGTCATTAGTTAGTTCGCAGTTGACGGTTTTCCTTAAAGCGCCCCGTAAAAATCCTAGCTATCCAGACTTAGAAGTGGGATTTGATTATTTTTATACTTCGCTCCCCAATCAACACTACTTGGGATTTATCCCGGTGCTAGGCATCGAAGGCTATGCTGAGACACCCGAAGAACTCGTCACGGTGTTACAACAGGCTGTTGAACTGGAGTTTTCCCGTAAAAAACGCTTAACGGATGTGCGGCATTTAATCACTACCCAGTGGTATGAAGAAATAGAGACCGAAAAACATGTTATAGAAACCCGTTTTCACAACTTGTCTGAGCTTGCCAATCTGCATGATCGCAAAGAGCGAGAATGGTTGCCGGAGATAGCACAGTCCTTAAAACGTCTAGGGCAACGTCGCTGTTTTGGGCGCGACAATGAGCTTGAACAAATGCTACGCGCCTTGACGGGCAAATATAGTCGCAGTGTGCTGTTGGTTGGACGTGCTGGTGTCGGTAAAACGGCATTGGTTCAAGAGGTGTACCGCGTGGGCGCAGAACGAGGCCTCGGCTCGGTGACGTTTTGGGAAACGACGGCCGCACGTATGTTGCAAAAACTTACCGTAGAGAGTGGCTGGGAAGAATCGCTAGGGCATGTTTTAGAAGAACTTAGCCAGCGTGGCGACATTCTCTATGTGCGTAACCTTGCCCAATTGTTTGAAGTTGGGGCTTATGTGGGTAATCCTATCAGCATGGCCGAATTTATGCGCGAATATTTGGCGCTGGGCAGTGTGCGTCTTGTCACCGAATGCACCGATGAGGAATTTGCCACTATTGAGACACGAGCGCCCGGCTATACTGGCCTGTTTCAAGTGCTGCGCCTCGAACCGCCAGCCGTCGTGCAACAGCCTGATATTGTGCGTCGCCGTCTGCACGTCTCTCATCCTAAACAACTCATACCAAAACCAGCCATTGAAGAAACCCTACGGTTACAACACCGTTACGCTCTCTATTCCGGTTTTCCGGGCAAAACGGTGCATTTTTTAGAATCGCTTTTAAATCAAGAGAATAACACGGCCTTGACTCGAGAAGCGGTGGTGACGCGATTTTGTGAAGAATCGGGAATGCCGCGTTTTTTGGTGGATAGCCGTACCACTTTAAACCTTGATGATTTGCGACAATTTTTTCAATCGCGCCTCTTTGGACAAGATGCTGTTATTGATATTGTGGTGAATTTATTGGCTTCTGTCAAAACTCGCCTGACTCGTCCGGGTAAACCTATCGCTTCCTTATTATTTGTCGGCCCCACCGGTGTGGGCAAAACGGAATTAGCTAAAGCGCTTGCTGAGTTTATGTTTGGCGACAGCAAGCGGCTGATTCGCTTTGATATGAGTGAATTTTCTGACGAAATCGCCGTACTACGTCTGACGGGCGACGTTTCGGGTGGACAAGGATTACTAACCGATAAGGTAAGACAGCAACCGTTTTCTGTGGTTTTGTTTGATGAATTAGAAAAGGCGCATTTTGCGTTTTATGATCTCTTATTACAAGTGATAGGAGAAGGGCGCTTAACGGATGCACGGGGGCAAGTTGCCGACTTTTGCAGTAGTGTGATTATTATGACGTCTAACATCGGTGCCGGTGTCAGCCGCCAACGTAGCCCTGGCTTCCATGAAAGAGACAAGAGTCTAACAGCCTTGCATCAACACTATCTCCATACGGTGCAACAATTCTTCCGGCCCGAATTGTTTAATCGCTTAGATCAAGTGATTCCGTTTAATGCGCTTTCTTTAAACGTTTTGCGCCCCATCGTGCGCCGCGAACTTGATAAAATCATAGCACGGGATGGCTTACGGACACGCGAGGTGAGTTTACAAATTGAAGACGCTGTTATCGACTATCTGGCTAATCTCAGCGGCGACAGTCACTATGGCGCTCGCCAATTGCAACGCTGCTTACATGAACAGGTGGTGATTCCACTGGTATCGACTGTAAACCGTTATCCGTTTTCAACGTCGATGAAAATCACCGTTAGCAAAGGCGAAAATGGGCTAGACTTCAAAACGATGATATACACCCAAAAAGCCCGTGCCGACCAAACCTTGGTTGACACCAAATGGACTTTACGGGAACTCTCAACTGAGGCCACCAAAACTCGTCGTTTAGCGCAAGTCATTAACGAAGGCCCTACCATGAACCAACTCTGGAGCAAATGGGACATTTTAGAACGTGATCGTCGCAGCATGAGAGAAAAATTTTGGCAAGAACCTTTCACGGCACATGAATATGGTGTTTTGCATAACCTACTGGAAAATGCGAAGACGCTGTTGCAACGCATTGAATCTATTGAAATTGATTGCTCATTAGCCTTCATCGGCATCAATGCGCCCACAGATAAACTGACTACGGCCCTGCTTAATTGGCAAAAAGCGCATGAAGCATGGCAGGTACAACTGTTAGACACCGTGCAGCCAGAGACGGGCCTGTGTATGCTCAGCATCTACGGCGCACCTGAATATATTAGTCATTTAGTCAGTATATTCAATCAGTTAGTTAAAAATAACGCTTGGGTGGGGGCCGTGCTTTACTTTGCCAAAGAAGGCGGTGTGCATATTTGGGTGGATAGTGAGAAAGAAGAACATCCTTATGCGGTGTTGATAGCGCAATGTACCATGAACAAATTCAAAACCCCACAAGGCGTACATCGCAAGAAATTTTTAGAAGCCTTGGACAAAAAACGACAATATTGGAAAAATGGTTTTTTTGAGTTTGCTCAGAAGATACACACCGGATCAAATTGGCAGTCGGTGTTGGAAATGCAGCTTGATAAGAATTTTAAAGAGCGGTTGCGGCGGGTGCTTTGTGGAGAAGTGATAGAAATTGATCAATATTTAGAGGATGAACTGTCTTTAGACGATGATCTGTCTTTAGACGATTTATCATTGGATTTTGATGACGTACCATTTTAACGAGCCGAGGAGTAGCGTTGCCAAGGGCGTTGCCAGGGCTTTGCACGTGGGATTGCCCCTACAAACCGTCATGTAATGTAGGGGCAATCCTTTATGGTTGCCCTCGCAATCTTTTATGGTTGCCCTCGCAATCCTTTATGGTTGGTTGCCCTCGCAATCCTTTATGGTTGCCCTCGCAATCCTTTATGGTTGCCCTCGCAATCCTTTATGGTTGCCCTCGCAATCCTTTATGGTTGCCCTCGCAATCTTTTATGGTTGCCCTCGCCCAAAAGCAACGCCCTTGGAAAGCCCCAACGGAAATGATTGTTCTAATAACTCATTAAGATTTTTAATCGTGGTAATTGGTAATTAATAATTAGTTAATTATACATGACTATTAGCAAAAGTTTAATTTACGGTTCTAGTTCCAAAAGCTACTTGTCTTGAAATAACACCAAAAGCGTGAATCTGCTTATAAACACATTTGATAAGATATCTTGCCCCCCCTTTTTACACCGTGTCAGTGTGACAGGCGCAAATATTTTTTGGCGAGGGCGCATCGATAAATTGGTGGTGGAGATGGTTTTTGAAAAAACGAACAATTCTGTTATTATGCAGTGCGAATTCGTGAACTAACCTAAAGTTTTTTTATAGTGGTAATTGGTCATTTATAATCAATAAATTACTAATTATGATTACAGAAAGTTTTATTTACTGTTCAGGTTCCAAAAGCTACTTGTCTTGAAATAACACAAGACTAAAAAACGCGAATCTGGTTATAAACACATTTAATAAGAAATCTTGCCCCTTTTACACCGTGTCAGTGTGACAGGCGCAAATATTTTTTGGCGAGGGCGCATCGATAAATTGGTGGTGGAGATGGTTTTTGAAAAAACGATCAATTCTGTTATTATGCCGTGCGAACTCATGAACTAACTAAAATTTTTTTATAGTGGTAATTGGTTATTTATAATCAATAAATTACTAATTATGATTACAAAAAGTTTAATTTACGGTTCAGGTTCCAAAAGAGACTTGATTTCTTTTGTAGCTGTGCCCATTTATTTAACATCTATTTGACTTGGTTTGAAGTCAACAAAAATCAATACATTAACGGGTACGGGATATTTTATAACTTCACTCAAAAAAAATTGACAGTGATAAAAATTTCAAGTATTCTTTAATAAGAATTGAGGAGAGTGGTTAGCCTTCCACGTTAAAAAAAAATGGGTTCAAGCAATGTTACCCTTAGCTAAAGCGAGGGGATAATGGGTTGATCGTTCCCGTGTTCGGATTTATTAATATTTGTTAATAGATGTTACAATTATCAAAGAATTGCTATCTAAGGTTTCAAAATAATCCAATTAAGGAGTTTTTAGTTATGAGAATTGCTATCTAAGGTTTCAAAATAATCCAATTAAGGAGTTTTTAGTTATGAAAAAACTGTTAATCGTTGGCACAATCGCTGTGTCTATGTCTTGCATTCATTCGGCCAATTCATTCGGCCAATGCCGTTGATCCGGTTACGGCGGGTGTCGTTGTGGGCGGTGCTGCTAAGGCGGCTGTTGAAGGAACGGCCGCGGCCGTCGCTGCCGGTGCTGTCGGGACGGCCGCTGCAGCGGCCGTTGCGAGTCCGGTTGTGGGGCTTGCTGCTGGAGTCGGAACGGCAGCTGTGATGAATGATCAACTCTTCGACGAAGCCGAGTGCAAAAAAGCTAAAACGGAGAAAGCGTGTAAGGCAGCCAGAATTAGCACATACACCGGTGCGGCTGTTGGGACAGCCGGTTCCCTTGCTGCTCTCGGAGTGGCCGGTGCCAGCACAGCGGGTTTAGCAACCATTGGGGGTGCCATTGGCGGCGGTGCGATAGTGGGTGCCGCGGCGTGACGACGAAGAGGATAAAGCCACGACTAACCCAGAGACGACTAACTCAGAGACGACTAACTCAGAGACGACTAACCCAGAGCCGACTAACCCAGAGACGACTAACTCAGAGACGACTAACCCAGAGACGACTAACTCAGAGACGACTAACTCAGAGACGACTAACTCAGAGACGACTAACTCAGAGACGACTAACTCAGAGACGACTAACTCAGAGACGACTAACTCAGAGACGACTAACTCAGAGACGAATTAAGCCAAAGGACGGCGACAACACCTAAAACGCAGACTGACGTGTAAATTTGGAAATCAAGAAACCAAGTTTCTCTTAGAAACTTGGTTGATGTGGATATCAATAAACCAAGTTTCTCTAGGAAACTTGGTTTTTTTTTCAATTAAAAACCTCTGGGGTTTTCAAAACCTCAGAGGTTTTTTTTTTGTGGGTGAGGTTGCTTTTTAAAAAATCCGATGTCTCAAAGACATCGGATTTTTAGCAAATTATAGCCGTTTGCAGTATACTTAGCCAACGATTTGAGGCTAGAACACACCCACCGCAACTAATGAAATGGGGGGTGTTCTAGCGAATAACTTTTTAAAAATCCGATGTCTCAAAGACATCGGATTTTAAATAAATGAATGTTTATAATACCTTGAGGTGGTGGTTGACTCAAGTTCTTTGAGCCACCACAAACCCATTTTTATTCCGCCTTTAAAAAAGATATGTAAAAATAGTCAATTAAATAACCCTATTTTCATTAACAATTACCTTATTTTCATTAACAATTAGCTTCGCGATCCTTCGGTTCACAATTAGCTTCGCGATCCTTCGGTTCACAATTAGCTTCGCGATCCTTCGGTTCTTTTACTTCGTTCTCTTCGTTCTCGTCACAATTCACAATTCACAATTCACAATTCACAATTCACCATTCACAATTCACAATTCACAATTCACAATTCACAATTCATCATTCATCATTCATCATTCACCATTCACAATTCATCATTCATCATTCACCATTCATCATTCATCATTCACAATTCACAATTCACAATTTTCATCGCCCCATCAATACTCTCCCCAAAATCCGTTACAATCAGAAATTTCTCTCAAAAACATTCATGCCGTCTGTTCCCCTAGAATTCCCAGTCCTAGTCACTCCTTCAAAAGAAGGCTATCATCTGCGCCCCTTATTTTTAGAGAGTCCTAGCAGCACCGCCAAACGCTTTCGTGATGCGGTAGATTTACTCATCAAAGAGGTGCGCCGACGGTTTCGTAGCTTTGAAACGGAGCGCGGGACAATTGATGAATTATTGTGGTTTGCCTTTAATCCCAAACTCAAGTTTGAACTGAAAAAACTTTGTTTTGCCCTTGGGCCTTATATGGTTTTTGGCGATTTTGCCGTCGTGCGTTTAACATGGCAATTTTGGCGAGCAATTGACGAATTTTGTGCATGATCGCTTGCAGGAGCGGCGCAAAAAAAACCCTAGCGGGTTTTCTCCCAACGACTACTACGCCAGCGGCACAGAGTTTGTGACGACCGTTTCTATGCAAGTCAGCGTGAAACTTGCTAAATTTCCGTTTGAAAATCAAGGAAATGCTTTATTTGCCTCGTTGGCCGGCCTTGGGCAAAATTTTTCTGGGGCCACAGAACTGGCTCGCGTCGGTTCCAATTGGCGCGACGACTATCCTAACCGGCTACAACGGGCCGCGTTGCGTGACGATGCCGTGGAAAGACTCGGCAAACTGCTTTTCGGGCCTTTGAATACGGCAGTGGTTATCGTCGGGCCGCCCGGGTGTGGGCGCACGACGTTGCTGCATGAAACTTTTTACCGTTATCTTCAGGAACAGGAAAACCAGTCCAAGTCTCGTGCCGCAACCATTTGGCATATTGACCCTAACCGCGTGATTGCCGGCATGAGCATTGTGGGCCAATGGCAGCGGCGGTTTGAGTCTATTTTAGAATATATCATCAAGGGCAACCAGAAACGACCATCTCATACCCGTCCGCGCTTATTTGTCGATAATTTGGTCGCGCTTTTTCGTGTCGGTAAAAGTGCCCAAAATTCGCTAACGCTCAGCGATGTGCTAAAGCCTTATTTGGAACAACGCGCCCTCACCTTCGTTGCCGAAGCCAGCCCCGAAGAGTGGAATGTGGTGATGGAAACGGATCGCCGGTTTACCGATTTATGTCAAGTGTTTCGCCTTGATGAACCGAGCGTGGCAGATACCGCCCGTATCACACTCTTGGAGCGGGCACGTTTGGAACAAGTGCATGAGTGTGAAATTGAGAATGAGGCGATAGAGCGTGTGTTTGCCTTAACGCATTCTTTGCTGCGAAACACTGCCATGCCCGGCAATGTGGTGGGTTTTATTGAGCGGCTTGCCGCTAAACATCGTCATAGCGCGATTGGTATCGCGCAAATTGAAGCGGCAATTGGCGAAATCAGTCGCATGAGTAGCGCTTTACTTGATCGCCAAAAAACTTTACGCAAAGAAACCGTTCTTAAGGCCCTATCGGCCCAACTGGTTGGTCAACCAAAGGCCGTTAATTGTCTAGCCGATGTGATACAAACTGTCAAGGCCGGCCTACAAGACCCTAAAAAGCCTATGGCGACTATGCTTTTCATCGGCCCCACTGGTGTTGGTAAAACACAAGCGGCCAAGGTGTTAACTCGTTATTTATTCACTGATGAATCGCAACTGATACGGCTAGACATGAACGAATTTGTGACTGAGGTTGATGTTGGGCGATTGATTGGAAGTTGGGCGCGTCCCGAAGGCTTGTTGACAACACAAGTACGTCATCAGCCTTTTTGTGTTCTGCTGCTAGATGAAATCGAAAAAGCCCACCCGGCGATACATGATTTACTATTGCAAGTGCTGGGCGAAGGGCGACTCACCGATGCGTTGGGGCGCACCACTGATTTTACCAATACGCTTATTATATTAACCTCCAATTTAGGGGCCGAACAAGCCAGCCGCCATGTCGGTTTTGTGGAAAGAGACGCGCAAAACCAAGCCAGCGGCTATCGCGCCGCCGTTGAAGACTTTTTTCGCCCAGAATTACTGAATCGTATTGACCGCATGGTGGTGTTCAAATCATTAGAATTACAAGATGCAGTCGCCATCACCCGCCTGCAATTGGACGATTTATTACAACGCGATGGCTTTGTGCGACGGGCAACCATTCTGAATATTTCCGAACAGGCGTTGGTGGAAGTCGCGCAACGGGGCTTTGATGCCGTCTTGGGAGGACGCGCCCTCAAACGCGCGATTGAGCGCGACTTAACGGCCTTAGCGGCGACGCAGTTAGTCAATCTTAACGCCACGCAACCCATTATTTTAGATATTCTTTGGGAAAACGAGCGTTTACAGCCCCGCATTACCGCCCTGCTCCCGACGCCACCTTCAATCGGCGCAACAACACAACTGACGCAATTACTGACTTACGAAAGCGTCAGCCGTCTGCTCGAATTTGTCACTGAGTTGCGGGAGCGGCTTTATGGCTTACGGGATATACAAGCTGTTGACTTGAGCGCGACTACCGACAAGGTACGGTTGCTTTTGACGATGCAAGAAGAAGTTTTTGAAATAAAAGAAGAATTAGATGAAATTCTCTGGGCAATAGAAACGGCGCGTGATCCAGATGAGGCCAGTTTTGCCGCCGCGACACAATCAGCACTTTTTCAGTTTGGTTGGTCTAAAGAACAATACCTTAACAGCGCAGATTTTTATGCCCATCAAGACATTCGTGACTTTTTAGAAGAAATGTATGTGGTTGCGCCGAGATTGATTCGGGACTCAAACAGTAAATGGTTGAATTTATTAATGAATGCCACCTTGTTAGGGTTTTTCTGTCGAGGCACAGAATTAAATCAGCAAGAAGACTTGAAATTGATATTGCATTCGCGAGTACATGGTAGCGGTGAAACGGAATTAGATTATCTAGTGACGGCCTACGAAAAAGCATTGGCTCTTATAGGGATAGAAACCACGCGCCTGTCACTGACAACGCCAGGCTTTCGTCACCTACAAATCAAGGGCCCACGTTTACAAACGTTATTGCGCGGCGAAGAGGGCATTCATTTATTCCATCTACCCAACGAAAACGCGCTACCGATTCAAGTCAGCCTAAACCCATTAAACACAGAACCCATCGCTACCAGTAAGACATTACATATTATTCGCAGTTACGCGCTCCCCGCACCAGACAGTGGCAAAGCGGGCGTGCTGACTGATTTACGCACCGGGATGCTCAATCGCAGTACTATTGCGCCCCACGAATGGGCCTTACTCTGGTATGCCAATTTGCCGGCCGAAGAACGAGTAGGGCTCCTTAGCGAAGCTTGCACGGAGTTTGGCAACCTCAGTCCAAATCGAAGGGGCTAGTGCAAGAAGGCGGAAATCTTCATACCACCCATTAGTACTAGGCCGGGTGGTGTGAGTATTTCCGCCGTTTGTAGTAGTGGCTTTAGCCACTAGACGGTGGGCGATTACAAGCCGACTACAAAGTTATTTGATTACAAGCCGACTACAAACTCCGTAAACGACAATTCAAAGCCTGAAGCAGAGAGGGCCATGAGTTGAAATCCGTTGAGCCATTATGCCATAAGGCCCACAATTGACGGCCATCAGTCTGGCCGAATCTCGTTTGTAGCTGAAGGAAAGCCACTAGTCGGCATTGGATGAATCGGCTACTACAAATTCCGTAAACGACAATTCAAAGCCTGAAGCAGAGAGGGCCATGAGTTGAAATCCGTTGAGCCATTATGCCATAAGGCCCAAGTACCGGAGAACAAAAATCCTCATACCACCCGCCATGAGGCTTTCGCTACCATCCCTGCCGGGTGGTCTTTTGATTTCCGCTTTCCTGTACTAGTACTTTATCAATGTTCTATTGACGGGTAACATTTTAACTTGGCACTGTCAAACATTCTCTGGCACTGCCAAACTAAAGTTTGGACTCCTGATTACTTAAACTTTTCACTGATAACTGTGTAAAGGATTTTAAATTTAATAATTAGTATAACAAATTCCTTATCTAAGTGATTGATTAAAAAAGACTGTTACAGCTTTGTAGCAGGAATACAGATGACATGCGACAATTTTGATACTGGCATCGAGATGAAGAAGTCTTTATCATACGCGCCCCAATCTGTGTCCAAACTTGAGTTTGGCAGGCGTCCAAGATTAATATAGCCTGGGGCAACGCCCCAGACAGGAAAGCCCCAACGGGGCGAGATTAATAAAGCCTGGGGCACCGCCCCAGGAAAGCCCCAACGGGGCGAGATTAATAAAGCCTGGGGCACCGCCCCAGGAATAAGTTAAGGGCAACCATAAAGGATTGCCCCTACATAACATGACGGTTCGTAGGGGCAATCCCTTGTGGTTGCCCTCACGAAAAAGCTTAACTTAATGGCATTGGGGGCACCGCCCCAGGTATCATGAAAAAATCTATTTTTTTTGGTTTATTGGTTTACCTTGCTTTACTACATGCTTGCCTTGAAAAGGAGCTCTAATTGCCATGAGAGATTTTCTCATTTTTTGCTCAGGTGCGGATAAAAACATACTCGAACAGTGTCCTACACCAGAAATGGCCAAGTATGAGGGCATTGGTGGGACTGTTTTTTTTACAGGATTGTTTGCAATGCTCTCCGGTGGATATGCACTTTATTTTGTTTTTCATTCGGGGGAATATGCTTTTCTTCCTGCCATACTTTTGGGAATGATTTGGGGGTTATTTATTTTTAATTTAGACAGATATATTGTGTCTAGTATGGTTAAACAGGGAAATTTTTGGTCATATTTTAATTTAGCCATTCCACGACTGGCACTGGCTATATTGCTTGCAATCGTTATATCCACACCATTGGAATTGAAACTGTTTGAAACTGAAATTAATGCGGAATTAATTTTAAAGGGACAAATTTTAATTATATCTCAAGAAGAGATTATTAGGAAGAAATACAAAGCACAAGAAGATGCTATTACAAGAAGGTTTCAACCGGCTATAAATGCGATTACTGTGAAAATCGATAATCTAACGAAGGAAAGTAATGAACTGGAATCAAAATTATCAAAAGAAAAAGATAGGTTGCATAAGCTTCGACAAGATGTTACATACGAAATGGAAGGCAAGAGCAATACAAAAAAGAAGGGATGTGGTTCAGTGTGTAAATATAAGCAATCTCTGGTAGAGAAGGCAGAAAAAGAAGTTAATAGACTTGAACAGAAAATTAAGGCACTTGAACAGGCTATTGCTTCTTTGCGAAAAAATAAAGAAGAATCAGAGAAGTCATTCAATTCAAAGATAAAAAAGTTACATTCTTCAGAAGAGAATGAAATTAACGATTTGAAACAGAAATGGAAAAATATGGGAAAATATGATGGCCTTGCTGCAAGATTAGAAGCACTTGGAGAATTAACCACTAAAAACGATACTCTTTGGTTCGCTTATCTATTCATCACACTGCTTTTTTTCACCATTGAAACGGCCCCTATTTTTGTTAAACTTATATCAAGTAAAGGGCCTTATGATTTTATTCTCGAAGCAAAAAATCAAAGAGCAATTGACGGGCCGGGCAGTGATCCCGTACCCGATCCCCCATTTATAGTGCATGAAAAACAAAAAGACAATCCTATATGGAGACAGAGGTATGAAGATACCATCCGAGCGAATAGAGAACGGAAGCAAGCGGGCGGTAACTGATTTAGAAATCCTTAGAAATCCGATTTTTTTAAAAATTTATTCAAACTCAATGGGAATAATATGCCAAATAATCTTGAAAAACCGATAACCTCCGAAATCGAATTACCTGATGATTTGGTCCATGTTGAAGGTGCTAGTTTTCAAATGGGCAGTGATAATGGACCTGATAGCGAAAAACCCGTCCATGAAGTCACACTCTCTGACTTTTATATCAGTCAATACCCAATTACCGTCAAACAATATAGGCTTTTTTGTGATGAAACAGGTAAACCCATGCCAAAGAAGCCTTCATGGGGCTGGCGGAGCGATCATCCCATCCTTAATGTCAGTTGGGAAGAGGCTAAAGCCTATTGTGAATGGAAAAATGGCCGACTGCCTACGGAGGCTGAATGGGAATTTTCAGCCATAGGTGGAAAGAAGAAGAGAGTCTATAAATATAGTGGGAGCAACCAAGCCAAGGATGTCGCTTGGTATGAGAAAAATGCCCGTTCTCAAACCTATATGGTTGGTAAAAAAACAGCCAATGAACTTAATCTGTTTGATATGAGTGGCAACGTATGGGAATGGTGCATAGATAGGTATGCATCTTATAACGGCGAACCACAAAACAATCCACAAGGCCCCACTGAAGGTAATAAACGTGTCCTACGGGGTGGTAGTTGGAATTGTGGTGACTACCGGTTACGAATCACTGTCCGTCGAGGTATAGATTCTAAGTACAAACACAGTGATGTTGGTTTTCGCCTTGTCAAAAGTAAAGAAGTGGTGAGGACTTTACTGTTGGAAAAGTAAATCGCTGAACTGGAAAAACAGTTAGAATTGCTTAATCAACAACATTATGAGTTGAAAACTCAAATCGCTGAACTTGAAAAACAGCACGATGACGAACTAATTTCAAGGCCGGAAAAGCAAATTGCTGAACTATAAAAACAGTGGGAGCTGTTCAATCAAAAGCATTCTGATTTGAAACAGAAAATCGCTGAACTTAAAAACCCGTTCTATGGAGAACTCAGTTCAAAGTTGGAAAAGCAACTCGCTGAACTGGAAAAACAGTTATAACGGCTCAATCAACAACATTATACTCATTTCAAGGCTGGAAACGCAAATTGCTGAACTGGAAAAACCGTTGGAATTGCTCAATCAACAACATTCTGATTTGACAAATAAAATCGCTGAACTACTCGCGTCAAAATTGACAAAAAAACTCGCTGAATTGGAAAAACACTGGAAACTGCTCAACAAAAAACTCTATCACTTGGAGTTATAGATGCAAAGACGGGAAACTGATAGTACAACGGATACGCGAAATAAACGGATGTTTTATCGACTTCATTTTCGGATTGAAAGTAAAGTCAATAAAAATACGGTTTTTCTAAACCAAACGGATCAATTTTTATTTTCACCCTTTTAATGCGAATTAAGGGTTGAATTAATTATTATGAAATCAAGGATTTATAAAAACTTCTGATTGAGAAGTTATAGAAGTAATTAAGAATTCAGAAATCCGATTTTTCAAAAAAATCGGATTTCTTCGGATTTCTTCGCAAGCTTATGTGAATATCTCTTAGCAATAAGCGCGTCAAAGCGCGTTTATTTTATAGCCCATTCAATCGAGATGCTCTCGTTGTAATAAAACACCTACAAAAAGTATGGCTAATTAGGCGCAATTGGGGGCCATAACTCAATTTGAAACCATTCACGTCGGCAAAAGTTTCGCTTCGCTGTACTTTTGCCGACGTAACATTTTATGGCCCCTAAATCAG
>NBMI01000323.1 GCA_002085445.1 Candidatus Parabeggiatoa sp. nov. 2 | reverse complement strand
TTTTTCTTCTACAAGGATTGCATATAAGAAGGACTCTTGCGTCAAAGCGCGGAGTTGTACTAAACTTAACACAATCATACCCAATCCGTTTATCCACGTCATCCGTTGTTCTAAGCGTAAGTTGCACTAAGCAAACCAGCAAAAGACAACTGTTAGGGTTATTTGGACTGATTTGGGGGCCATAAAACGCGTTGAATGCTTTCAACTTAACACAATCAATCGAGCTCAATCCGTTTATCCACGTCATCCTTGCATAAAATTTATCCGTTTATTTCGAGTATCCGTTGTACTACTTTAATAATAAGCCCACCTACTACAAGGATTGCATATTCAATCGAACTCAATCCGTTTATTCACGTCATCCTAAGTTTTAAACATGAATTGTACTAAACTTAACACAATCATACCCAATCCGTTTATCCACGTCATCCTAAGTTCTATACAAGAATTGTCTATAAGAACGGATTTTTATGCTCATTTCTAAAATCCCTTATTATATACAATCCTTGTAATAATATAGCCCACCAAAAAACAACCGTTAGGGTTATTTGGACGGATTTGGGGGCCATAAAACGCGTTGAATGCTTTCAACTTAACACAATCAGACCCAATCCGTTTATCCACGTCATCCGTTGTTCTACCCACCTACTACAAGGATTGTATCTAAAAAATGATTTAATGCGAATTAAGGGTTAAATTGAATCTTATAAAATCAATAACTTATAAAAACCTTGTCATTGAAAGTTATTTTATAAGTACATTTTTCATTTTTCATTCTTAATTCGCATATTTACTTGATCATCTTATGATAGAAATGAGAGGCTATATTATTGAACAAGATAACCTTTTACTTTCGCGCAAATTGCACAACACGAAACATTAACGATCTTGAAGAATTTTGTGACTATCTTCAAGAAGAAGCGTTAAAGCAGAAGCCAACAGCATCAGCCGTTGTCTAAGAGGTTTGCCAGGGGCGGGGTTTACCAGGGGCGATGCCCCTGGCTATATTAATGTCGCCCCGTTGGGGCTTGCCTAGGGCGGGGTTTACCAGGGGCGATGCTCCACCAAGATTCAGGTTCATCGTTTCAACCAATAATCATGGGTAACAACTTCTCCCTGATGATAATCAAAATACATGGTTTTGCCTTTTAAGGTTTTATTGTCTGGCAATAGCTTCATCACAACAGCGCCGATAATATAGCCTTTCATTTCCACATCTTCAGATTGATTTTTATATCACCCACATTGCACCACTACCCAAACCTTTAGGTTTGGCAAAATGGACGGAATCGCCAAAGCTAAAGCTTTGGACGGAATTGCCAAAGCAATGATATATTTACTTTAAGTAATTTATTTATAAGGAGTATAAGTGAAACCAGAAAACTCATCCCTCGATCAAATCACCGCCGAAGAGTGGGCGACTTGTCTTAAAGTGTTACAACAAGCTTGCGATAATCCCGACGTGGTGTCAGATATGGACACTTTAAAAGGGCTTACCACCAAGCTCTACAAATCCGCCCGTAAGCAGCGCCGCCTGTTGAACCGGCAACACCTTCGTGACAATGACAGAGCATTACGTGAATCGACGCTACGTTGTCAGTCAGAGCCACAGGATGAGTTAACCATGGAAGCTGCGACTCCACCAATAACTCAACCCCATACCACTTACCAACAATCTCATAAATTTTTCCGCTGCTACATCTGTCAACAGAAATATCAACAGATTCACTTTTTTTACCATCGGCTTTGTCCATCTTGCGCTGAATATAATTACACTAAACGACAACAACGTACCAATCTCAAGGGGCGAGTTGCGTTGGTGACGGGGGGCCGAATCAAGATAGGCTATGAGATCGTTTTAAAACTACTGCGTGACGGGGCACGGGTGATAATGACAACGCGATTTCCACGCGATGCCGCCCACCGTTATGCCCAAGAGGCCGATTTTGAGACATGGAAACATCGGTTAAAAATCGATGGCTTAGATTTTAGAAACATCCCGCGAGTAGAAGATTTCATTCATCATTTACTGGATTGTGAACCTTGCCTAGATATTATTATCAATAATGCCGCTCAAACGATAAAAAGGCCTAATGATTTTTATGCCCACTTGATTGCAACAGAAACGGCCCCCGATGAAGCCTTGCCTGAAAAAATACAAGCATTATTAGGCACTTATACTGAAAATTCACCCTTACCCCGGCTCTCTCCCGAAAAGGAAGAGGCATCTTCTCTCCTCTCTGGAGAAAAGCTAAGAAATACTCAGTTCGCTCTTTTCTCTGGAGAGACGGATAAGATAAGGACGTATTTTCCGGCTGGAAAATACGACATTCATGGGCAACAAATGGATTTACGTTCCCATAATAGTTGGATGGCAACCTTAGAAGAAATTGACACTGTCGAACTATTGGAAGTTCACTTAATCAACGCCGTTGCGCCCTTTTTATTCAATAGCCGCCTAAAACCTTTGCTTCTGAAGTCACCACACACAACACGTTTTATCGTCAATGTCTCAGCGGTGGAAGGGCAATTTAACCACACTCAAAAAACGCCTAGACATCCTCACACCAACATGGCGAAAGCAGCGCTCAACATGATGACTCGTACCTCGGCACAAGATTACGCACAAGATAATATTTTTATGAACAGCGTAGACACCGGCTGGATTACCCAAGAAACCCCTTATCATCAGAAAACACAACAGCGTCAAAAGGGCTTCGTGCCACCGCTTGATATTATAGACGGCGCGGCAAGAATTTATGATCCTATCGTTCAAGGCATTGAAGGCACACCTATTTATGGGCAATTTCTGAAAGACTACCAACAGACAAACTGGTAATCGCTCGTAGTCGTCACGTTCGTAGTAGTCGCGTTAGTAGTAGTCGCTTTAGCTACAATTTAATCAGCTTGGGGATAAATCCCCAAGCTAAAAGCTTAAGTCTGCTAAAGCAGACTAACCCCTAGCGAGCGTCGTTTAGCTAAAATGCTTGGGGATAAATCCCCAACGTAGTCGTCGCGTTTGTATGTAGTAGTAGTCACGTTTGTAGTAGTCACGTTTGTAGTAGTTACGTTTGTAGTAGTCGCTTTAGCGACTCGTAGTAGTCGCCTTAGAGCGTGTTTGAAAAGTCCAAGAATCAATCACTTATAAAATAGTCTATTGCTTATAAAACAATGAGTTAAGCTAAAGCGCCTCTTACAAACTTAGGTGCTAAAACGCTTCTTACAAACACTTCTTACAAACTTAGGCGCTAAAGCGCCTACTACAAGCGCTTTTTACAAACTTAGGCGCTAAAACCTTCCAGCTTATTAATACTATTAATAATAAAATTAACTGTTTAGCCCCAACCATTCGCAGCTCAGGAGTCCAAACTTTAGTTTGGCATGCCCAAGTTAAAATTGGCCGACTCCTATCTATCGTGCACGCCATTACCGCTTGTACGGAAGGCTTATTAGATTAAATTTATAAGGTTATTGGGCACCATCTGGGGGCCATAAAATATTTTGAATGGTTTTTGAATGGTTTCAAATGACAGCCCCAACGGGGCGATATTAATATAGCCTGGGGCAACGCCCCAGGGGCCACGTTGAACTTAGCCGAATTCGTTTATCTTGAATGGTTTCAAATGACAGCCCCAACGGGGCGATATTAATATAGCCTGGGGCAACGCCCCAGGGGCCACGTTGAACTTAGCCGAATTCGTTTATCCGCGCAACTCGTTGTACTAATTCGTTTATCCGCGTAATTCGTTGTACTAATTCGTTTATCCGCGTAATTAGTTGTACTTAGCCGCAATTCGTTGTACTAATTCGTTTACCATTCACTTTGTAAGGTTATTAGGCACCATCTGGGGGCCATAAAATATTTTGAATGTTTTCAAATGACAGTATGGCCCTCAGTCGCGCCTTATATTGATACTTTTGGTAGGTAGTACAACGAATTGCGCGGATAAACGAATTAGCCGTTGTGTCGTTAGTACAACGAATTGCGCGGATAAAAGAATTGGCTGTTGTGTCGTTAGTACAACGAATTACGCGGATAAAAGAATTGGCTGTTGTGTCGTTAGTACAACGAATTACGCGGATAAAAGAATTGGCCGTTGTGTCGTTAGTACAACGAATTGCGCGGATAAACGAATTAGCCGTTACGTAAGTATTTTATGGCCCTCAAACTCGAAAAGTCCAAAAACAGGCCAAAAAATAGGTAGGTCAATAACAGGGGCCCGCGTATCACTACTCTACTCTGCCAAACTAACTAATGGCCGTGCCAAACACTCTCTGGTACTGCCAAACTAAAATAACTGGAGCAACGATTGGAGTCCTGCCAAACTCAAGTTTGGACTCCTGCCAAACTGACTCCTGCCAAACTCAAGTTTGGACTTTTAATCGAGTATTTTACCCGTAAAAAAATGTTGACAGCGTACTAGGCGTTCCAGAACGAAGTGTCGTTGTACTTATTGGACGAAACGAGCCAAAGCTAAAGCTTTGGACTCCAAAAGCAATATAGGCGTTCCTGAACGAAGTTTTGTTGTACCAGAATTCGTTTATCCGCGCAATTCGTTGTACTTACACTTACCCTAATTCGTTTGTTTATCCGCGCAATTCGTTGTACTTACCCGAATTCCAGAATTCGTTTATCCGCGTAATTAGTTGTGCTTACACTTACCCTAATTCGTTTATCCGCGCAATTCGTTGTACTAACACTTACCCTAATTCGTTTATCCGCGCAATTCGTTGTACTAACACTTACCCTAATTCGTTTATCCGCGTCCGCGCAATTCGTTGTACTTACACTTACCCTAATTCGTTTGTTTATCCGCGCAATTCGTTGTACTAACACTTACCCTAATTCGTTTATCCGCGCAATTCGTTGTACTAACACTTACCCTAATTCGTTTATCCGCGCAATTCGTTTTGTACTAACACTTACCCTAATTCGTTTATCCGCGCAATTCGTTGTACTTAATTTAATTTATTGGACGAAACGAGCCAAAGCAGCAAGCGTTGGACTCCAAAATTACAAGCCAAAGCAGCAAGCGTTGGAGTCCAAAATGCTACCTACTCGGTAGTATCGCAGGTTCTGAGATAGGTGATATCTAAGAGACCATTATTGTTGATATCCTCACCTTTGTCTAGCACCCCATCTCCATCCGCGTCTTCAGTATCCAACTCACCCACTCTCGGGTTTATGAAAACATCTTTGCCAGCCTGATCAACATGGCTGAGGATGGTGCCATCTTCACCTGGGTCTAATATCCCATTGCCATTTAAATCTTCAGTATCCAATCTCCCATTAAAGAGGATGCGGCCATCTTCATCACCATCTAATATCCCATTGCCGTTCTTATCTTCAGTATCGGCTATGACATTACCAACACCAAACGGACTCGGATTGCCCGGCGGACTGACCTTCTCATTGGTGTAGTCTTCGGCAGCACCGCCAATCCAAAATATTCTTTTGCCACTGCCTTCACTACCCGTCACTGTGACTGTTGCGGTCAATTGCACCTCGACCCAGTTCGCATATTCTTTGGCATAGACAATATAAAAATCTGCAAATCCGTTGGCATCTGTTTCCACGGTTTTCAGTACGCCACCGGAGTCAAAGGTTGCCACATTGCCCGGTTCAAGTTTCCCATTGCTGTTCCGATCCTCATCAGCATTATCCAAGATACCGTTAAAATCGTCACCTCTATCTCGAGACAAGGTATCTTCGTTCTCGCAAGCGGGGCTTGTGGTCATTACTTGTCTCCAGAACTTAGCAGTCCCATCCCAAAAGTAATACCCTTTGCCAAATGCCAGGGGTAGTACACTAAGAACAACATCAGTGTCTGTTATAGCGACACCGTTAGCATCGTTGACTAAAACATTGTAGGGATATTTGTATCTCGTTGGCCCATCAATCTCAATTTTATTACCGGTACCCAACGTAACAAATAAACTCTTGGCCGCGACTGTCAACCTAACGGAGGCCGTCACGCTAGGCGTATCTACCACCGTTGCTGTCACTTTTACCCCGTTAGCCGCACTAGATGATGTCCCTGCAAAATAAACCGTGCTGGCACGCCCAAAACTATCCGTCACGGCCGATGACGGAAACAAGCGTCCACCCGTCACATCTTCAAGGCTAAAATCTAGCCGTTTTCCTTTGACCAAATTATTTTTAGAATCACGCAAAACTGCGGTAATCTCGCTTTGCTCGGCCTCAGAGTCGGGCGTATTGACAGCAATCGTAACGGGAGCCGCTTGCAAAGTCATCGTGTTTGCTTCAATCGCGATAAAATAAACACTGATTTGTGCAGAGGAGCCGCCGCCGGCAACGGTTGCGGTAATAACGGCCGGCCCAGAATTGTTTGCACTGATCGTGAAACGAGCGTCACCATTGGTGTCTGTGACGACATTGTTGGTGTTCAGACTGCCTCGTGTAGAAGAAATATTAATGGCCTTATTGGCTTGGGGGATGTTTTTCCCTTTGTCCCAATGCACCAAAAATTCCTGTGAGGTATTGAGATTGATTTCCGTCGCCCCCGAATCTGGAAAAGAAGTCAGGGTAAAATTGTCATCTGAGATATTAATTTTGAGTTCGCCAGAAACAACCCCCGGTTTGCTCACAGTAATGGTATCTTCACCAGCCACATTGGCCGTCAGTTCAACATTCGCCTGACCACTGGCATTGGTAACCGGCGATAGGTTATCAATGGTATTGCCCAGAGAGGAACTCACTGTCAGAGTTTGTTGCCTCTCTGATTTCCCCAGTCGTCGTCGGCACAGTGGCCTTGACCGTTATGGTACGATTATCGGCATTGCCTACCGTCGTTAAGCGAGCTTGGGCCTGCCCACTTTCATTCGTCACGCCGGCTAATGAACTACCCTCTACCGTAAGGGGCTGAATTTCTCCAGAAGTCGCACTAAAACTCACCACCGCGCCTTCCACCAGATTGTTGGCTTTATTTTTGACGATTGCGGTGAGAGTTACCCCTTCACTGCTCCCTTCAGAGCCAAGTTGTGGACTGTCCGTTATCAAGCGAAGACTGCTGACTTCTTTGACCTCATCATCGGGGGCCGACTTAAAGACAACCTCTACCGTGTTACTATTTAAGAGAGGGGCACCGTCTCTTCCTAACGCCGCGGCCGTGACTTTAACCGTGCCAGGTTGATTGTTTTTCAGGGTGGTTTCAAACACGCCACTGTTTTCGGCCGTATTGCCTTCAAACCCATTTGAACCAAAAAGGGCCGAACCGGTTATATCCGGCGGTTCATCACCGGGCGCGACAGAAAGTTTCACCGGCACACCGGCCATGGGTGAACCATTGTTATCTCGTGCCAACACCGTGATCGTTGCCTCTTGTCCCGCTTCGACATTGTTATTAGTCACGGTGAGACTCAAAGTTGCCGGTATGGGCACAGCAACCGGGGTAAAGATGACTGGGGTTGGCTCTCCTACAATGCCTCCCGCCACCGGTGTCACATTAACAACTAAGGTGGTTGTCAAGGTTTCTGTCATATCAGTCGCAGTCACCACCGTGGTGCGAAATTCACCCAGCGCATTGGTTTGTCCCGTTACGGATTCAATTTGAATCTGATCAGAATCGGCAATAAGCTCGACATCAACACCAACCGCCGGCGTCCCTCTCGCATCGCGTGGAATCACGACTAAAGTGATTTTGGACTGATTATCGGCCGGCTGTGGTGCATTTTTCGCTATCAATTCAACGGTAGTCGGTGTGATGCCCGATTCAGCGATGAAGTTAATCTGCTTAGGTTCAGCGGCAACGCCGGTGCTTTCATCCCGAATAGTTACATGGACTAACCCCGCCTCAGTGGATTTTATTTTCGTACTAAAAAAACCATTCTCATCGGTGGTTTTTCGAGAAGGAACCGCCACAGCGGCCCCAGAGTCTATTAACACAACTAGAGGGATACCTTCCTTCGGCTCCCCACCTTCTCTAGCAACCACGTCAATTTGAATCTCATCACTACCGTTTGCAGCTTGGTTGTTATTAACAACCGTCACTTGCAATTCGACATTCTCGCCGATGGGGTTAAAAGTCACAAGAAACGGGTTTCCAGTCACGCCCCCGGCTATCGGAGTGATTCTAAATGTTTCAGCAACGGTATTAGTTACCGTGGTGCGAAACTCACCGAGTGCATTGGTTTCGCCTTTGCTTTCGGCAATTTTGGCCGTTGTCGAATCACTGGCTAATTCAACCTCAACCTCAGGGATAGGTGTGTTGTTTGCGTCACGGGGAATCACAACCAGGGTGATTGCCGAGTTGTCATCGGCCGGCTGCGGCGCGTTCTCTACATTCAAGTCAACTCTCATCGGTGTCACGGATGAGGAAGCTTTGAATGTCACCACTCGCTCCTCAGTAAGAGTAGCAGTGGCACCTTCAATAACAATCTTGACTTTAACCTCCCCCGCCTCTGTTGAAGTGAGTTTTGTTGTAAAAAGGCCATTTTCATTCGTGGTACCTTGAGAAGGCTTAGCCACGGCCGCAGAACCGGCCGGCAACTGCACAGTAATAAGGGCACCTTTTACCGCACGTCCGCTGCTTCTAGCAACCACATCAATTTGAATCTCATCAGTACCGTTTGCGGCTTGGTTATCTCCAACAACATTCACGCTCAAATCAGTTACCGTGGTTCCAAGGGAAATAAAAGTGAGGGTTTTCTCTTCCCCGACAATGTTTTTAACCACAGGCGTCACTTTAATGGTTTCCGGCACCTTACTTTTGACACTCGTGCGAAATTCGCCCAAAGCATTGGTGTTGCCCCCGCTAATTTCTACGGTATTGGAGTCATCAATGAATTTGACATCGGCATCTTGGATAGGATTGCCGCTGGCATCGCGGAAAGTCACTACCAAGGTAATGGTGGATTGATCGTCGGCCGGTTGATTATTATTGAGGACTTGGAAATCAATCGTACCGCTGTCCACTGAGCTAAAAGTGATGGTTTTCTGAACGCCAATAATGTCTTTTACCACTGGCGTTACTTTAATGGTTTCCGACACCGAACTCTTTACAGTCGTGCGAAATTCGCCCAACGCATTGGTGTTGCCTCCACTAATTTCTATATTATTAGAATCATCAATGAATTGGACGGGTGCATCAGGGATAGGATTGCCGCTGGCATCGCGGAAAGTCACTACCAAAGTAATCGTGGATTGATCGTCGGCCGGCCGATTATTATTGAGGACTTGGAAATCAATCGTACCGCTATCCACCGAGATAAATGTGAGGACAACGGGGGTGCCGGTAATGGTGTCCTTTGCCACCGGGGTTACCTTAAAGCTTTCAGCCACATTACTCGTTACCGAGACGCGATATTCACCCAGCGCATTTGTTTGGCCGCCGGTAATCTCGACGTTATCCGAATCATCAATGAACTTGATATCAACACCGGCGAGCGGTGTACCGCTGGCATTTTTGGGCGTGGCTATTAAGGTGATTTTGGATTCACCATCGGCCGGCTGGCGATTATTAATAACTTCCAACTCAACTTTAGCAGGTGGCACATCCGGCCCAGTTTGAGCGGTAAAGGTAATAATCTGTGGCTCACTAACAATAGCAGTGCCCTCAACCACAATACTAACAGCGACGTCCCCGGCCTTGGTGGAGGTGATTTGTGTTTGAAAGAAACCATTGGAATCCGTCTCCTGTCGAGAAGGGTTGGCAACGGCCGCGGTGCCAGCTGACATTTGCACAAGAATAGGGGCTTTTTCCACCGCCCCACCGTTGCTATCTCTGGCAACCACATCAATTTGAATCGAGGCCTGACCATCGGCCGCTTGATTGTTATTAAAAACATGGACATCCAAAGTTCTGACGTTGCTGCCGCCGATAGGAACATCACCGCTCTCCTTGACAAAGCTAAGGTATTTTGACTGTCTGATAGGGCCGGCCTGTCCCTCTACAGTCGCCGTTACTGTGATTCTCCCGGCCACAGTATCACTGATTTTGAAAGAGGTCGTACCGTTATCGCCCGTTTTGTCGAAGTTCTTATCAAAAATGGCGGTACTTGAGCTGGCTTCCATAATCACTGATACATCTGACACGGGTGTGTTATCTTCATCGCGCACAATAACCGTTAAGCTGATGTCGCCACTACCTCCTTCCTCAATGAATTGTTGTTCGGGTGTCGCTAATATAATGATTTTGCCGGGGAAAGTCTCAGTTGGATCCTCTTCCTGTGACTTAGCAGCAAAGCTGATGGTGACCGGATCACTGCTTATATCTCCAACAACGGCTCTGGCGGTAAATTGCTCCACCACGGTGTCAGTAAAGGTGGCAATAAAAATCCCGGCCTGATTGGTTTTGCCATTGTTAGCTATCCTAATCATCGCCGAACCACCACTTTTCAAAATACTGACCGGAATGTTTGCCACCGGATTAGCCTCTTTATCAATCACCTTACCTATTAAGGTAACGGTGTCGGTACCATTGGCATTGGGCTCAGAGGGACTATTTACCGGTTCATCCAGTTCAATGCTGTCTATATCGACTCCGCTTGCGGATTTAGGATTGGTAAACTTTATTTCTTCCGCTTGCGGATTTAGGATTGGTAAACTTTATTTCTTCAGTCTGTTCCTTGGTTTCACCGCCGCTCGTCATGGCGGCCGCAATGTTGACCGTTTCCTCAACAGTGTTGGTGATAGTATTACCGTTTATAAACAACGTATTGGATTCTTCGCCTATTTTTAATTGGGCCGTGGCCGAATCACTGGAAATGTTGATGGGAATATTAGGCACCGGCGTACCGGTGGTGTCACGGGCAATGACGATCAATGTTGCCGTGGCTTCACCATTGGCCGGGACATTATTACTACTCACAATAAGATCAAGGCGCTTTGGGACCGTAACGACTTGACTGGTGTCAAAGTTCAGCCTCAGTGAGCCGGCCGCCATGCCACCTGCGACAGGAGTCACTTTGGTGGTTTGTGCAACTGTGTTGGTAATGCCGGTGCTAAACTCGCCGTGCTCGTTAGTTTGCCCAATGGCCGTAGGCACGGCAAAAGAATGGATCGGAAAGGAGAAATCGACTGAAATAGCGGGGATACCTGTCCCTTGAAAGTCACGCGCAAGGACTTTGAGGTTGATTGGGGTTGTGCCATCGGCCGGAACAGTGTCTTCGCTGATAACCTCGGCCGTGACAGAAGCCCCAAAATACAATTGGATATTGAACCCCTTTTTAATACGACCAGTGCCACTGACATTGACTGTGACATTTCCACTGCCGGGGTGGCTGACGGTAAAGGCCATATCTCCATTATGGTCAGTGCTGTTTGGCACATTTTCCAACTTTGCAGCGCCCGCTGGGTGGACGGTAATCTTGAGAGAAACATTGGGAGCAATTTCCCCTTTCCTAGCTTCGTCCGCTATAAAAGTCGTCAGCCCGACAGTGGTGCTACCACCGCTGGGAATAATCTGCTGTGCGCTGAGTGAGGCTTCAATACTCGTAAAATCGTCAGCTGAGGTCTCATCGGACGCGGGCGGTGGATCGCCACCTACGTTGCCACCGGTATCTTCAAAAAAACTACTCGGTTCATCGCCCCCGCCACCACAGGCGCTGAGCAAACCGAGCATGACTATGATCATTAGCCATGGACTGAAAAAACGTATTGACATTGAGTTTATCCTTCTTTCTGTTGGTAATTGTTAATTGTTTCTTAACACCTTGATAAAATTGTCATTTCGACGGCAGGATAAATCTTAACACCTTGATAAAAGTTAAAATCAGATTTCTCCTTAAGTCGAAATGACAACAGGGTTAACTTGATGATCAAGTTTTCCCACTGCCGCCAGTAGCTTGAGCTACTGGCTCAAAGCCGTACCGCTTTTCGGTGAGGGCAACCATAAAGGATTGCCCCTACGCGACATGACGGTTTGTAGGGCAACCACAAGGGATTGCCCCTACACTTAATGGCATTGACGCACGCTGGGGTAGTCTGCTTTAGCAGACAATAGCTCTTTTCTTAAGGATTTATCCCCAGGCTCATGGCTAACCATCAAAAACTTGATCATCAAGTTAAAGTTTGGGCGGCTGCCAAACTAAAGTTTGGACTCCGGCTAAATTAAACTCGATGAGGGTTAAAATAAGATTTCTAAATAAGATTTCTCCTTAAGTCGGCTAAATTGATGAAAATTGCCCAAAAACAACTGACCAGAAATTTGTAAGTTATTGTATTTAAAATGACTCATAAATATTTTCATCTGTCAATGCGTAAGTCCTATAGATATTCAGATAATTATTTAGTCCCCTTTAGGGGACTTGAGCTTTCAGCCAACTGCTTTAGCTGTTGGCTGCCATCTGAAAATCTCTAATTCTATGTAGCTTCTTTTAAAATCTTTGGTGTGACAAAAATCAGAAGTTCGGATTTTTCATCTCGGTTTGACCGACGTTTGAAGAGATGACCTATCAGAGGTAAGTCAGCAAAAAAGGGTACTCTCTCCAGCTTGTTGGTTTTTGTCCGCTCATAAACACCGCCCAATACCACCGTCTCTCCATCATCGACAAGCACTTGAGTTTTGACTTCGCGTCTGCTGATACTGCCTTGTGTGAGATCAATGATGTCATTTTTTTTCACTTCCAATTCCATAATAACCCGTCCATCTGGCGTGATTTGTGGTGTCACCTTCAATTCCAGTAACGCTTCTTTAAATTCCGGCGCTGCCGTCGCACCTACCCCCGCCGTACTCGGTACTGCAAATTCAGTGCCTTGAATGATAGAGGCCTCTTGCTGATTTCCCGTAATAACACGCGGACTGGAGAGAACTTCTCCATTGCCTTCCACTTGCATGGCCGACAATTCCAATTGTAATAAGTAGCTGCCAATTTTACCAATCGCCAATCCGAGAGCCGCCGCCTGAGTACCTGCAACACTGGCGGGTAAACTCACAATAAAATTTTCACCTTGCCCGCCTGACTGGGTATTTTCAGCCGTAAATCCGGTGCCACCAGAAAACTGAGTATCACCGCCCACTTTTCCGCCAAACACGATACCATTGCCTTGTCCCAAGTCTTGGTTGGCACTGTGACCAAATTTGACTCCCAAATCTTTACTAAACTGACTGGTAGCCACCACGATTCTAGACTCAATCAAGACTTGGCGCACCGGGGTATCCAGTTGTGTAATTAAATTTCGGATTTCTGCAATTTTCGAGCCGGTATCTTGAATGATTAAGGTATTGGTTCTCTCATCCATAGAGACATTTCCCCGGTCGGACAGAAAGGAATGTTTCCCTTTGGTTTCTAGCAGACTCACAATGTTCTTAGCTTTCGCATAATTGATGACGATAAATTCCGTGCGAAGGGGTTCAACTTTTTGGAGTTGTATCTGTGCCTGCAATTCACGTTGCTTACGGGCATCAATATTCTTTTTCAAGTCTATCAAAACCACATTGCCTATTTTTCGCATACCCAATCCTCTCGCCTCAAGGATAATATCAAGCGCCTGATCCCAAGGAATGTTTTTAAGTCGCAAGGTGACAGAGCCACGGACTTCCTCGCCAGCGATCATGTTCAGATTTTGCCCCGAAGTCTCGAACAACAATGAGAGTACCGAACGCACATCAATATTTTGAAAGTTAAAAGAGACGAGTTTACCCTCATACTTACGCTCCTCAATCTTAAGGGTTTCCTGTTTCAGTTGGACTTTTTCTTTGACTTCAACCACGTAGAGGTTTCCCGTCTGGTAAGCATGATGCTCATAATTGCCTATGACGGTGATGTTCATGCGGACATTGCGGCCAACCGGGAAAGTATCAATGAAACTGATTGGGGTGGCAAAATCCAACACGTCCAAGCGTCGATCCCGTTTTCTGGGTAGGCGGGTGTTGGTAAATTCTAATACAATATCCGTGCCTTCTAGGCGCATGTCCACACTGATAGAGGGGTTTGATAATGTGATGGCAATACGTCCTGCCCCGCCGCTGGTACGGCGAAAATCTATGTCTTGTATGTAGGCACCTTGCAGTCTTACAGTAGGCCTCGACTGCCCCGGCATGCTGTATGTCGGTGGCCCCGACACGGTGGGTGTTGGCGACATTGAAGGGGCGGGGAGTGAGGCACTGGTTTGGGGCGTTGTGGTTTGGGATGCCTTATGTTCCACCGTCACCAACACCCGCTTGCCGGCCTGAGATATGTTAAACGGTACCAGACGCACCAAATTAATGACGATGCGGGAACGGTCAGGGGCCTCTACCGCACTTGTACCTTGCACCACGCCAATACCTATGGCTTGAGACCTCCTTCTCAAGCCGAGTTTGGTATTGGGAAAGTCCAGCACGATGCGAGCGGGATTATCGGTTGAAAAATTGTTATGGGTTATATTCGTGTTGGCAAATTTCAATTGGATTTGTACGCGATTGCCCGGCATGGTAGAAAAACTAATTTGTTCTAGGCGATTTACGCCGTTGGCAAGCGCGTTATTGCTAAACAGCCAGCTATGACTAACAGCCAAAATGAAACACGACGCAACAACTCTCAAAACGCGGTATGCATTATTCAAACTGTCGATAAACGGGATCATCTTCATAAAATTTCCTGCTGTTAAATAACTCCAACTCAGGCGTTCAGGAATTATTCGATTGGTAATTGGTAATTGGTAATTGGTAATTGGTAATTGCTAATTGGTAATTGGTAATTGGTAATGAAAGGTGGCCTCAAACTTTAGTTTGGCAGGAGTCCAAACGACGCGTCGTTTTTAGTTTGGCAGGATAGGAGTCCAAACGACGCTTTAGCGTCGTTTTTAGTTTGGCAGTGACTCCTGTTACCCGTCAATAGAACATTGACAGAGTACTCGCCTGGGGTGTTAAATTGGGTGTGTCCCAGTTGTCTACTATCGATAACACTCGATGATCAAGTTTTTTCGTGCGCCCAAACGCCCAAGGATTGTTATAAAAAATGATTTCTTAGCAATGATAAGAAAATGAACAAATTCTATTTAGCTTTCCTAGGAAAATAAAATCAAAGAGACGAAAGCTATTCAATCAGCAAATGTTTTGAGAAGAAAGGTATGAGCGTGATTTTATGCTTAGCGAATAAAATCCCTTATTAAAAAAAGGATTTCTTAGCAATGATAAGAAAATGAACAAATTCGATAACAATTTAGCTTTCCTTGGAAAATAAAATCAAAGAGACGAAAGCTATTCAATCAGCAAATGTTTTGAGAAGAAAAAGCCTTAAGTGATTTTATGCTTAGCGAATAAAATCCCTTATTATATACAATCCTTGTGCATTGTCAGACTAAAAACTTGATCATCAAGTAACAAAGTCTTGCCGCTCAAACTTCAAGGTTTCTTTTGGGGGCCATGTTTTCAAATTAGTTTTTGTTAATATGCTTTCACCAAAAACCAAGGTTTTATCGAACTGGCGGTTGGGGGCCATGTTGTGAAATTTGATTTGATTGATGGCCCTTGATTGAAACTTAAGTAGGACAAGTGGGACACACCCGTTAAATTTGAGCCATTTCGGTTGATTTTTTTTCACTCTAGCATCCCCTCTCTAACACCCCCCAACTAATTTGAGATAATTTTGCGCTTTTCACCCTGCCAAACTAACTCCTGCTGCAAACTCAAGTTTGGACGCGCGCCGCCAATCCTGACCAATTACCAAATCACTCGGCCAGCGAAAGGCTTGCGACTTCTTCCTTCCAACACCCCTTGCCATCAGGCAGATGTTCCAATACTTCGATTCGTTGCTCGGAGATATTGATAATTTGTCCGTAGTTTTCTCCCAAGTAATCACCTTGTTTGACTCGATAAATGGTACCATCGCCGGTTGATTTCACTAATGCCCACAACGTACCGTCTATTTCCAACGTACCAACTAGTTGTAAGGCATCAAGGGGCATCAGTTCTAAACCCACCCTGATTCGATGAGATTGAGGGCTTGGACAAGCCTTTTTTTCACCACCTGGCGAGCTCTCTGACCCCAAACTGATATCTCCTCGTTTTTTTGTGTCTATCAAAGCTATAAATGGATCACGCAGGTTTTGTACTTCGTAGAAATAGGGGGGAATGTGCCTATATTCCGGCATTTTTTCGACATGTGGGTTTTTTTTGGCCTTGATTTCGGCTACATACTTTTTCAAATCAGCCATCCCCGGATCACCACAGGCCGACAGTAAGATTGTTATCAGCCCAAGGTTTAGGATGTAACAATAGCGAGACTTTTCTCGTGAAGATGAGTCTGTCATTGAGTTTCTCCTTTGAGCTAGAAGCTTTTAAAAAATATGATGTCTCAAAGACATTGGTTTTTTAGCATAAGGGTGTGTTTTTTAAGAGTTCAAATTGTGACTATGTGCAATGTTACAAATAAACTCCGATTCATTTATGTTAACAAAAGTTAACAATAGCACTCCTGAGAGTGGGTGAATCTACCTGCATGCTACCGAAAATTATCGAGAGCCGCTTTATACAATCT
>NBMI01000087.1 GCA_002085445.1 Candidatus Parabeggiatoa sp. nov. 2 | reverse complement strand
TGGCTTGTCATACCGCTACCAACGCACCGGCGCATTGTCCGACTTAGACGACAGCATTGCCAACGCACAAAAGGCGGTTGAGTTAACCCCAGAAGGCTCGCCCGACTTGCCTAGTTATTTGAACAACTTGGGCATTGGCTTGTCATCCCGCTACCAACGCCTCGGCTCGTTGTCCGACTTAGACGACAGCATTGCCAACACAAAAAAGGCGGTTGAGTTAACCCCAGAAGGGTCGCCCGATTTGCCGAGTAGTTTGAACAACTTGGGCAATAGCTTGTCAGACCGCTACCAACGCACCGGGTCGTTGTCCGACTTAGACGACAGCATTGTCAACACCAACAAGGCGGTTGAGTTAACCCCAGAATGGTCGCCCGATTTGCCCTGTTATTTGAACAACTTGAGTAATGCCTTGTCAGACCGCTACCAACGCACCGGGTCGTTGTCCGACTTAGACGACAGCATTGCCAACACCAACAAGGCGGTTGAGTTAACCCGAGAAGGCTCGCCCGATTTGCCAATATATTTGAACAGCTTGGGCAAGAGCTTATCATACCGCCTCGCCCGCTTTGCCTGGTCGTTTGAACAGTTTGGGCGCTTTCTTGTCATACCGCTACCAACGCACCGGCGCATTGTCCGACTTAGACGACAGCATTGCCAACACAAAAAAGGCGGTTGAGTTAACCCCAGAAGGCGAGCCCTACTTGCCAATGTACTTAAACAACTTGGGCAATTTATTGTCATACCGCTACCAACGCACCGGCGCATTGTCCGACTTAGACGACAGCATTGCCAACGCACAAAAGGCGGTTGAGTTAACCCAAGTAGGCGAGCCTAAGTTGCCAATGTACTTAAACAGCTTGGGCCGGAGCTTGTCAGACCGCTACGAACGCACCGGCGCATTGTCCGACTTAGACGACAGCATTGCCAACGCACAAAAGGCGGTTGAGTTAACCCCAGAAGGCTCGCCCTCCTTGCCAATGTACTTAAACAACTTGGGCAATCGCTTGTCAGACCGCTACCAACGCACTGGCGCATTGTCCGACTTAGACGAGAGCATTGCCGCTTACCAAAGGGCCGCGCAAAGAGGCTTAGAAGTTAGGCTTGAAGAAAGTTTGATAAGTGCCAGCAATTGGCTCTACACCGCGTTTCGCCGTGAAGCCTGGGCCGAAGTCGTCCAAGCCTATGACTACGCTTATCAAGCCAGCACCCGCTTAGTGCAAACCCAATTGACACGCCAACACCAAACTCAGTGGCTAAAACAATCGCAAGGCCTCGCGGCTCACACGGCCTACGCATTAGCCCAACAGAATCAACTCCCCGAAGCGGTAGTCACATTAGAGCGAGGCTTAGCCCAACTCTTAAGCGAAGCCCTGGCGCGTAACCGTGCCGATTTAGAACAACTCAAACACATCGGCCATAGCCACTTATACGATAACTATCAACAAGCCGTCACCGATTGGCATGAAGCCCAACAATTTTCCAACAGCTTGGAACACCCGACGGCCGAACAATCTGAACTAATCCTTCACCGTTTACGCGCAGCGCGTGAACAACTTGATAACACCATCGCGGCTATTCGCCAACTCGACGGCTATGCCGACTTCCTAGCGGCCCCTGGTTTTGCCGACATTAGCGCAGCGGTTAAAAACACGGCCTTAGTCTATATAGCGGCCACCCAAGCCGGCGGCTTAGCCCTGATTGTCGCTGAAAACGACGCAATCACCCCGGTGTGGCTTCCCGAACTCACCGTAGAAACACTAGAACAAACCTTGGACAGTCTGGAGGCCCCGTACAGTGGTTACCTACGCGCCTACGATAACTGGCGACGTGACACCAAAGACGAAACCCATCGTACCGAATGGTTAAATGCCCTAGAACAAACCACCCAGCTAGTATGGCAACGAGTCATGGCCCCAATCATTGAGATACTCCCCGAATCGGCTGCCATCACATTAATACCGGTTGGCCGCTTGGGCTTACTCCCGCTCCATGCCGCGTGGACACCCGATAGCACGGCCCCTACTGGCAAACGCTACGCCCTAGACGCATTAACCATCAGCTACGCACCCAATGCCCGCGCCGTTCGCGCTGTCCAACAAGTAGCCGCCCGAATACCGGCCGACACCCTATTAGCGATAGAAGAACCACTCCCAGTCAAAGCCAACAAATTACCCAGTGCCCAGTATGAAACTAAAACCGTTATCTCCACCTTTAAGCAACACCAAGTCTTAAAGAACAAGGAAGCCACCCGCGCCGCGGTATTAAAAGCATTACCACACTGCAACGTACTACACTTCTCTTGTCACGGACTGGCTAACTTAGAAAAACCGCTACAAAGTGGTGTCGTCATGGCCCATGATAAAATCCTAACCGTCAAGGATATCCTCGACTTACGACTCAACGGCATACGCTTAGCAACCCTATCCGCCTGTGAAACAGGCATCCCCGGCATAGAATTACCCGAAGAAGTCGTCAACCTACCGGCAGGCCTGTTACAAGCTGGCGTGGCTGGCGTAGCGGCCTCATTATGGTCAGTAAGCGACTTCAGCACCATGATGTTGATGGCCTACTTCTACGATAGATGGCGTCTTGACCAATTAAAACCGGCCGACGCGTTGCGACAAGCACAAATCTGGATGCGAGACACCACCAACGCCCAGAAAAAGGCCTATTTCAAACAACTACTATCCGAACCAACCCCGACTATCCCGAATGAAACCAAAATGGCCCAAGAAACGGCCAAAGCCCTTCGCCAAGTCATAATGCTCAAAGACCCAAAAGAACGCGAATTTAAACATCCGTTTTACTGGGCCGCGTTTGGATTTGTTGGAGTCTAAATAGAGTCCAAAGCTTCAGCTTTGTTTGAGACATGACAAGTTTTTAAAACAGGTCATGTCTGTAATAATTAATATATTTCAATGACTTATAACGATTTAATTCTTAAAATTCTAAAATTCTGAAGGAGTCCAAACTTTAGTTTGGCAGGACTCCAAATGGAGGAACGGCTTAAATTCGTTTATCCGCGTAATTCGTTGTACTAGATAGAATTCAATTCGTTTATCCGCGTGCTAAGGACTGGCACATTTGGAGGCCATAAGTCCGGCCGATTGTGATAAAATGACTGACTCATACAGACTTAAAACCAATCCGACACGCTCCGCTACTAATAATGAATAGCATCAACCCCGTAGGGGTTGAATATGAAACGTAGTAACGAGCGGAGCGAGATAATAGCCCCAGGTGAAACCTGGGGAAAGTCAAGAAGGGAGCCACAACCCCGTAGGGGTTGAATATGAAGATTAAACTCCGTGTGACTCAGCGAACTCAATCTAAAAAAATACCAACTGATAACTACTAAAGACAGACACCATTTGTGGGCCATAACCCCGGTCGATTGTGATAAAATTATCAACTTATACAGGAATGGCAATCGCACCTAAGACAATCACGCACACGAATAGACAGGCACCATTTGTGGGCCATAACGCCGAGCGATTGTGATAGGACTATCAACTTATACCGGAGTGGCAATCGCATCACTCGACAATCACGCACACGAATAGACAGACACCAATTGGGGGCCATAACCCCGGTCGATTGTGATAAAATTACTCACTCATGGATGAACGGCTTAAATTCGTTTATCCGCGTAATTCGTTGTACTAGGCGTGCGTAATTCGCTGTAAATTCGTTTATCCGCGTAATTCGCTGTACTAGAATTAATCATTAATCATTAATCATTAATCATTAATCATTGCTTAAATTCGTTTATCCGCGTAATTCGCTGTACTAGGCGTAATTCGCTGTACTAGTCTTCGGGTTGGCGTATTAATAACTTAAGGAGAATTTACCATGACAACCTCCAATCAAAAACCACCGAATAACACCGAATGGGCCGCTAATCCATTAAGATTAAAGTACGAACTAGACGACGACATTTCCGAAGCCGAAATCCAAACAGTTCATCGCCATCACCAAGCGGCCCAACAAGGACAAGCAAACGCACAATACCAGCTTGGACTCATGTACCAACAAGGCCAAATACTACCTCAAGATGATGCGTTAGCCATACATTGGTTTCGTAAAGCCGCTGAACAAGGACAATCGGCGGCCCAAAATCAATTAGGTATCCTATACCAAATCGCACCCGAAGCGCCAGCACAAGATATCCAAGCCGATGCGCTCGCCGTCGATTGGTTTCATAAAGCCGCCGAACAGGGCCATGCAGAAGCCCAATACCATATCGGCCTATTACACAAAATCGGTAAAGGCCTCCGGCAAAATTATACCAAGGCTCGATACTGGTTAAACCAAGCCGCCGAACAAGGACACCATCAAGCCCAACAAACACTCAGACTCATGCCACCAGTACCAATGACCAATCGAAGACTGTTTATGCTATTAACGTCAATTGGATTAACAAGCAGTTTTTTAGCATTAGCCGGCTGTGGTGGAAAAAATAATGACAACAAAGACAACGACAACGACAGTAGTGGTTGGTATTTGTTTCGTCGCCGAGGCGGCAGCTCTTAATAAAACCTTGCTCCCGGTTATTCTTCAATCAATAACTAATAAAAACAACCCTTTAAATATCATTAAACTCATTAATCATTAATCATTAATGATTAATCATTAATTGTTAATTACCTAGGCAACCACAACGGATTAGCCCGACATAACGATCACCAACATGAACCAACAGAGTACCGAACACTCTCCAAACTATCTAAAAAAATGGATTCTGCTCAACGACAAAATGAGACAACAGAACTTCCTCTGGGGCACCCTCTTTCAAGATAACGAATGGCATCAATATATGTCATTTGATCTATACCAAATGCCCAAACAACAATGGGACAATATTACCAACGCCACTCAACACATTGCCCATATTCTGCAAAAAACCTATCAACTCATTTGTCAAGACGACACATTATTCCAGAAACTCGGCCTACCCGCCAGTTGTTACGGCTTAAAAAACATCATCAGCCACTACTTTAGTTATTTTGCCAGATTAGACTTAATCGTCAATGGTAACGATATCAAACTCATTGAAATCAACAGCGACACACCAACCGGCTACCTAGAAACCGCTATCTGCAACCGAATCTTATGCGAACACCACCAATACCAATCACCCAACCGCTTAGAAGAAAACCTCCAAAAAGCCTGGGAACAAATCAAACACGACTATGCCATCGCCCCAACGGACGCGATTTATTTTACCTCCTACTTATGGCATGACGAAGATCGAGAAACCGTTCAATTTATTCGGCATCACTGCATAAACCAAAAAACTCGCTATATTCATATTAGTAACATTGTCGTCTCCGCCGACGGACTTTTTACACCCAACGGAGAACCGATTAAGTTTTTATATCGGCTATACCCACTAGAATTTCTCGATCAAGAAGACGAAAGACGCGATCAAAAAACAGGGCATCTTTTTTTAGAACATATTGCCAAACAACGCGTTAAAATAATTAACCCACCCAGCGCGTTTTTGATACAATCAAAAGCCGTGATGGCAATGATCTATTCGTTTTTCACCGAACAATCGCCATTATTCAGCAAAACCGAATTAGAACTCATTCAGCGTTATTTTTTACCCAGTTATTTTGAGGATTTTGAGAAACACCAACCAAACCTACGTGGCTAAACCACTTTGGGGAAGAGAAGGCGGCGGTATTTCTATCTTTGATAATCAACAAACACTGATTGATGAAGATAGAACAACCTACTATTATCAACAAAAAAGAATTTATCAACAATACCAAGAAATGCCAGAAACAACCATTAGCACTTGGAATGGAGATTATACCGGTAAATTACTGATAGGCTCTTTTCTGATTAACGGCAAACCATCCGGACTATTTTTGCGAGTCGGAGAACGAATTACGGGTAACTTGTCGATGTTTTTTGGAATAACAACCACTTTATAACTAACAATAACTACAAGGATTGTATAATATATTTACAAGGATTGTATATAAGAAAGGATTTTGTTTTCTACAAGGATTGTATCTATTTACAAGGATTCTATATAAGAAAGGATTTTTTTGGACACGCTATGTAAGCAATTATTTACAATCCATGTAGAAAGAAATTCCTTATTATATACAATCCATGTAGAAAGAAATCCCTTATTATATACAATCCTTGTAGAAAGAAATCCCTTATTATATACAATCCATGTAGAAAGAAATTCCTTATTATATACAATCCATGTAGAAAGAAATCCCTTATTATATACAATCCTTGTAGAAATAAATGAAATCCCTTATTATATACAATCCTTGTAGAAATAAATAGAAATCCCTTATTATATACAATCCTTGTTGGTAGTAGTTATTAACCCCTAACCGCAACGGAACAAAACCATGCACGAACCCAAAGACATTTTACAAGCCGCCCAAGCCATTCGCCCTCAATTAGACGAACTACTCGGCACAGCAGCAAAAACGATGGCACCCCAATTGGACAAACTCTTGGCACAAGCAGAGACTGGACAAGCAGTGGCAGACAACATCATTGAACTGCTCAGCGAACACGACGCCACCCGCCAAGCAATGAATGCGCGTCTTGCCGGTGAAGAAACCAAAAGCTATTCACCACTCGGAGGCGACTCATCAAAACCGCCAGCCACCTCAGAATACCTCTGCCCCGACAAAAGCGGCTGCACATGCGAAAAATATCCAACAGGTTGGGATAGGCACAATATCGAAGAACCCATTCCAACCTGTCCCAAACTGAACCAACCGCTGATTCCTAACTAAGTCGAGTACTATGCTTGCGGAGTACCGCTTCACAATTAAGTCTCACAATTAGCGTCGCTGAGCGACGGTTCATAAATAACAATTCACAATTCACAATTCACAATTCACAATTCACAATTCACAATTACTATGATATCAGATTTTGGAGAAGGCTGGGTAGGTAGCCCAATAGAACGATGGTTAGTGATTTTCCTAAAATCAGGCGTTTTATTCTGGATAGGTGGACTCGCCGCTTGGCTCTGGCACACAGACGCTGACTTGCTATCACTATGGCACCACTTTATGACAGCCGACATAAAACCCGTGCAAGCATTATTGCTAATCTTTATACTAACGCTATTACTAGCAATGGTTGCCAGTATACTCAAACGCTTTGATTTTTCCGTACTGCGCTTCCTAGAAGGCTACGGATGGCCGCAATGGCTACGCACAAAGCTCATGCAACGACAAGCCCGCGCTCTAAAAACACAACGAGAACGCCTAAAACAACTAGCCCAACAAGCCAAATCACACCCACTAACGGCCAAAGAACAGGCCGAATATATCCGCCTAGACTGGCAACTCATGTGCATTCCTTATGAATCAACACAACTCATGCCCACACGCTTAGGCAACCTACTTCGCGCCATTGAACTAAAACCGCGAATCCGCTACGGCCTAGACGCCATTATCTGCTGGCCGCACTTATGGTTAGTTCTACCCGACGACGTCAAAATAGAAATCGTCAAAGCCCGACACCAACTCGACACCGCCGTGCGGATTTGGATGTGGAGCGTATTATTTCTGATTTGGGGCTACTGGGCCTGGTGGGCCATACCACTAGGCCTCATCGCGGCCCTACTAGACTACCACTGGATACTACAAGCGGCCAAAACCTACGGCCACCTAATCGAAGCCAGCTTCAACCTACACCGCCACTCACTCTACCGCGCCCTAGACTGGCCCATACCAGAAAACCCCGAACAAGAAAAAGCCCACGGCGAACAACTCACCAGATATTTATTTCGAGGCCTACCGCCAACCAGAATTAATAAGGCCTCAACCCCAAAGGGCGAATTAACAATTAATCATTAATCATTAATCATTAACTATTAATTGTGCCTCAACCCCAAAGGGGTTGAATATGAATAGCCCCAGGTGGAACCTGGGGAAAACAATATCAAAAATCGCTCAACCCCAAAGGGGTTGAATATGAATAGCCCCAGGTGGAACCTGGGGTGTTAAATATGGGTTGATTTTGCTCGTTTTTTTCACCCTATTTTTATTCCATATTATCTCGCTACGCTCGTTACTGCGTTTCACATTCAACCCCTATCGGGGTTGGTACCTTCATCGGCCCTTTCCCCAGGTTTTCCTTAAGCTATTCATATTCAACCCCTATCGGGGTTGGTACCCTCATCTGCACACAGAACAAAACTAGGGTGAAAAATGATCAAGCTTTTGGCAACAGATTTAACACCCCAGGTGGAACCTGGGGAAAAGCGGAGCGAGATAATAGCCCCAGGTGCAACCTCAATGCCAAGTTAAGCTGCCAAAGTACAACGGATACGCGAAATAAACGGATTTTAGGAATTAATAAATTAATAAATTTTGTAAATTTATTATTTTTTTAGGTACAGAGAGCACGGTAACTGCTTTTTAAAAACTATAACATATTGATTTTTAAGCAAACTACTTTATCATATGAAAATGTGCATACTCACTCACAAATGGAAGCTCATTTATATTTACTTTCAATATGTTATAAAGTATAGGTGATAAACATAAGCACAATTTCATTTGAGAAAAAGGAGGTGTTACCGTGATCTCTGAGGTAGGTTTTTTTATCCGTTTATTTCGAGTATCCGTTGTACTACTTTGATCAAATCAGTTAGTTATTCGTTACGATATGGCATTGAGGTGGAACCTGGGGAAAACAATCTCAAAAAGCCATCAACCCTGAAGGGCGAATTAACAATTAATCATTAATCATTAATCATTAATCATTAATCATTAATCATTAATCATTTTTTAACCACCCAACCCCCGGTAGACTCATTATACTCAATCTTCGCCCGTTGACGTTTGAGCCAATTTGAATAACGAGGCTTATCATGTTGATCACGCGGAATCTGTTCTAACGAACGCTGCAACGCCGCTAAATATAACGATTTCAATTCAGCCGCCCTCGCTGGCGCAGAAACTTGCTGACTAACGCGGTTCAGAAAGTTGCATAACTCCACAAGCGTCCCAAAATCAGCCTGACTGCTTAATTTACGCTTAGCCACATCGACATAAGCTTGCTCTTGATTATTCGAGTCTAACGGCATAGTATATTTACTATGTACCCAACCTTCCTGGCCCCCAGACGTAGTGATTTTATACCACGCTTCGCCCTTTTTGGTAATCTTCTCTAATGGAGAAACAACAGAACCAATTTGTAATTGTGTAACAACATTACCTTGCCGAGCAGAACGCGGTTCTTTACGTAAACCAACACCAGCACCGGTCATAATTAACTTCCTGGCTGGTGAAGGTGAAATCGGCAGAACCTCTGACAGCTGCATTTCAAAGATTTTCCACTCCCCAGCCACCTTTTCCAACACCAAAGTACCTGCCCACTTTTGCTGAGTCCTCTGGCTTTTTTGCTTACCACTCACCTCAACTGAAACCTCTACAGAATCTGAACGCTCACGGGTTAATAACGTTACCCGATTTATCTTAACCCACTGAGACTCTTCAATAAGCGTTCTTAACTGTACCTCATTCGGAGACTTCCATTTGCGAATAGCCGACTCAACATCACCGCCATTAATATCAGCATAATAAGCACGAACAAACTCAACCGGGCTTTGCAGACTAGGCACCGCTTTCACAACCCCTTTAGGCGGCTCAATAGGAACAGAAGGCAAAGTAGAAGGTTGTTTCTCAGCCCCCGTCACTGGAAATCGACGCGGCACAGAGTCGTCTGGTACCAAACGAACTGGAAGTTCATCAGTCTTTTCATAAACATAGGTTGGACTCAAAAGCACCTCACCTATTCCCACCAACAGAACAGAAATCACCAAACCAAACACGACACCCAGCATAAAAACCGAGATTTTGAACGGCCGTAACTTCAACAACAACTGACTCAAAAAAGTTTGGTCACCTATCAACTTATGCTTCCAAAGCAACCAAAGAAACGGCTCCTCCACACGCCGCGGCCTCAATTTATCGATTTTCTGAGAACCATGCGGATTACAACCCAAAGCCGTAAAACCAAAAAAGGCATGAGACTTAAAATTATGCTCAAGTGACTGAATCAAACTACCCGCCCATTCACGCATCCGTGATTCCATCTCACCATTCACACTCTCAAACTCATTCAAATCAAAAATACCATCATGTTGACTCGGATAATTAAGAGAACTACCCTCAAGCAAAGGCTCCAACGCATCCATTTTTGAAAAAGCCACCGCCAAAGGAATCTTAATCAAATAAGTCGGCCTCTTTCCGTGCGCCATCCGAATCAGTTTAGCAACCCGCTCCAACAAATACTCCGTTTCAGAATTTTCACCTGGCAAAGGCGTATTAGCTGGCAACTCGACTCTAACGGCTGGCAATTGCAACGGATCCAACAACAAAATAATACCAGACGAATTATAAATATACTTATTTTCCGTCCGCAAAGTATCCTCAGAATCCAAATCCTCCCCGGCGGTATCAAAAAACACAATCGTGACGACATCACGTATTTTGCGTTTCTTCTTAAAAGAAAGCGTATAAATAAGCGGCACTCGCACACGAGAATCAGCACGCGCGGAAAGAGTCGCTTGAATAACCTCTTTTTTACGAAAAACCGGATTATAAAAATCCTCCCGATAACGTCTAATCGTCTCATCATTCAGCGGCTGCAAAGAACACTCAAAATGGGCCCCAATTTCATTCCTAACCTTTTCAATGAGAACAGAAATATAATGACTCTTCCCCGCTTCTTTAGCACCAATGACAGCAAAAATCAGATCCTGATATTCACCAATAGTATAAGGCAACTCAGAATGACAACGAGGGCAAAGCCGAAGAGACGTTTTTTCATGACAAACACCACAGATGACTTCTCGCGGAGCCCACAACCACGCTTTCAATTTCTCCCACACCGTAGTGGCTAACGGAATTTTAACCACTTTATTCGTGATATGGCTACTCACCCCAAGGAAATTAGCCAACACCACATCATTTTCCGGAGAACAACGCCCCGGGGCATTAGCACACCGAAAATCGACCTTATGCAAATTAATCCGTTCAAAACAAAAAGGACAAATAGAATAGCGTTTCATATCAGTGAACAGTTATCAGTGATCAGTTATCAGTTATTAGGAGTCCAAACTTTAGTTTGGCAGGACTCCCAACGTTTTCGTAAAACACGGTGACATATACTTGTCCAGATAAGTTTTGTCCATTCCTGATGAGTACAACGAATTGGGAAATAAACGAATCAATTTTGAAAAACTTGGCTTGATTCGTTAATTTCTTAATTCAAAGTACTCTGGTTTTAGGTACAAAAGTTATCTGGATAACTATAATAAACCTCAGACAAAGCTTTACCGCATGTTTTTAATCATAAAGCAAAAGGGGGCCAGCCTCAAAATTGAAAGTACTCAAATGACAACATGGCCCCCAATAAAAACCCAGTTTGTCGTTTGTAGTAGGCGATTTATCGCCTTTTTTAGTAACACTTACACAGAACGCACGTCAAATCGGGCGCATTCCCGCTTTCACGGATAAGTACAACGGATACACGAAATAAACGGATAGTGTTCAACCAAATAAATGGCAATTAAAATGTTGTCGATGTTCAAGTTTTTCTTATAAAATAAACATCGAAGACTATTTGTGTCAAGATATTTTATCCGTTTATTTCGAGTATCCGTTGTACTAGAGAGTAGTACCCAAGATTAATACGATTTATATCAAGATATTTTATCCGTTTATTTCGAGTATCCGTTGTACTAGAGAGTAATACCCAAGATTAATACGATTTGTCTCAAGATATTTTATCCGTTTATTTCGAGTATCCGTTGTACTAGAGAGTAGTAATCTCATCATTTTTCATTTTTCATTTTTCATTTTTCATTCACAATTATGTCACATCTACTAGTCGCTATTTCCTCACACGGCTTTGGACATGCCATGCAAACAATGTTAGTTATCAACGCGCTACGAAAACGTTTGCCCAACTTACAAATCACCTTGCGTACCAAAGTCTCACCACAATTTTTGGCTGAACGCCTACAAGGCGATTTTCAATTACTACCGGCATCCAGTGACTTTGGTATGTGCATGCACTCAGCGGTGGATATAGACTTAACCGCCAGTGCCGCGGCTTATGCGGCTTTCCATACCAATTGGTCACAAAAAGTGGCGGCCGAAGCGCAAGCCCTAACGGCCACACACGCCGACTTAATCCTTGCCGATATACCTTACCTAACCCTAGCCGGCGCCCAACAAGCCGGTATTCCAGCAGTGGCTTTATGTTCACTCAACTGGGCCGATATTTACTGGCATTACTGCGCCAAACAACCTAATGCTCGCAAAATCCACCAACAAATGCAAGCCGCATATCAAAGTGCCCAGTATTTTTTACAACCTGAACCGGCTATGCCAATGACAGATTTAAATAATACTCGCCCAATAGCCCCGCTGGCACAAATAGGCACCAACCACCGTGCCTCCATTAACCAACAATTACAACTCACGCCGGAACAACGTCTGATAGTGGTAGCGATGGGCGGTATGGAAATGCCCTTATCCATTCAGAAATGGCCTAAAATGCAGGGCATCTCAATGCTGGTACCTCCCGCATGGCAGACTCAACGTCCAGATACTTTTGCTTGGGGAAATCTGAATTTAGCGTTTATTGATATTTTACGCTCTTGCGATGCTCTCATTACCAAACCTGGCTATGGCACATTTACCGAAGCCGCTTGCAATGGCATTCCGTTATTATATTTAGAACGCCCCGACTGGCCGGAAACGGCGTATTTAGAAACCTGGCTAAAAAAACATACAAGGGCACTCTCCATTACACGCGCCCAACTTGAACAAGGCGCGATTATGGAAAACCTGCAACAACTCTTAGCAGTTCCCAAACCAAACCCACCAAAAGCCACTGGTGCAGAACAAGCGGCCGATTTACTACAATCACTGTTGCAATAAAAACCAAACAGGAGTCCAAACTTTAGTTTGGCAGGACTCCAAAGAAGACTCTTGTAGTAGGCGCTTCAGCGCCTAAGTTTGTAGTAGGCGCTTCAGCGCCTAAGTTTGTAGTAGGCGCTTCAGCGCCTAAGTTTGTAGTAGTAGACGACATGGCCCCCAAAACGCGCCTCTCAAAAGTTAGAAAGAATAAAGCAGAGCCAGCCTCAAATTTGAAAGTAATCAAATGACAACATGGCCCCCAAAACGCGCCTCTCAAAAGTTAGAAAGAATAAAGCAGAGCCAGCCTCAAATTTTAAGGAAATCAGGAGCCCAAACTTTAGTTTGGCAGGACTCCAAAGAAGACTCGACGCGACGCTGAGAGGAATGCGTTCCAACCGGAGGTGATTTCGCGTCGCGAAAAATTTCGTAAAGAGCACGAGAAAAGCAGACTAAGCACAACCTTTGTAGTTAGTACTCTTTAGGTTTTAACCAATCGCTTTAGCTATTGGCTTATGGGGAGACTATTTTTTTATAACGCCCCAGAGCAAAAGGGGGCACATGGCCCCCAAAACGCGCCTCTCAAAAGTTAGAAAGAATAAAGCAGAGCCAGCCTCAAATTTGAAAGTAATCAAATGACAACATGGCCCCCAAAACGCGCCTGGATTGGAGCGTAGTCGTACCCGGTTTGAATCCGCTTCGATATACAATCCTTGTAGTTAGAGTTTTTAAATCCTTTCTTATATACAATCCTTGTAGTTAGAGTTTTTAAATCCTTTCTTATAGACAATCCTTGTAGTTATACGTTTATTCCCCCAATCCGTTGTACTTAGATTACCCTAAAAGCAATTTGTTCTGATTAGATTGCACCAGACGACACCGTTGTTCATCTTTCTTATCAGTCAAAAACAATTTAGCATAACTGTTTTTCTGGGATTCTTGAAGAGGAATAGTTACCACCAAAGGTTTTTTTCCAACAACGGTATTAGCAGCAATTGTATAAATAACGCTACCCTCAGCGCGACGCAATGGTGGATTACCGACTTTTTTGACGAGCACCGCTTCTGGCATAGTGAGGTTGCCGTTGCGACTGCTGAGTATCAGTTGGATTGACTTCACTTTACCAAAAATACCAAAAATACCAAAAATACCAAACAATCCTTTCTTGAGTTGTATCTGATAAAAAATCTCTTGGTAGCCACTATTGGCAACAAAGCAATGTTCGCCACTCGAATAAATCACCTTATCGCCTTCACCCGCCGCGACAAAGACGCTAAAGTAATAATCGCGGTTCTGAGGTTTAGAGATAACAAAAGCCGAATTTTTATCAAACGCTTGTTTTGTCACCTGTTGAAGCGTTGCCAATGAATCGTTTGGATCACTAGGATAGTTGTTATGACTATAAGCCACAAGCACTTGGCGTGTTCCGGGCGGCCATTTCCATTCAAGATAGAGTTTATTATAATTGACTTGTCCTCGTAAATGGCTAACCTCATTAAGAGAAGTAACTGCTTTGGCACGACCAATAATGGCTATTTCTTCTTCCACCGTCACTGGCACAATGAATATCTGCCCTTGAAAACAGATATGCCATCTGACATAACCTTGGCGTTGTACCATAATAGGTGTGCCCAGTTCAGAAAGCCGATTCAAGGGCAAATGGTCGCCCTCTGAAAACAACGCTTGTTCCGAATAAAACAGTTGTACAGTGCCTCTGTTGGGGGGAGTCCAGTTGATTTCAAGGCTATCGCCTTGTTTTGTGACGGTTAAATCAGAGACGGGTTGTGGAGGTTCTATGGGCCGTGATTGGCAAGTAATACCTTGAGTAAAATGACTTTTGCCGTGGCTGTCTTGAAAAATGACGGTGATTAAGTAGCCATAACGTGTGCCGTTTTTCAGTTTGCTATCGGTTACGCCATCCAAGCGGACACCGGTGAGTTTTTGGCCGTTATTTTTTTTAGCAAGCACGCCATTTTCTTGGCGCCACACTTCAACGGCATAAGCTTTAGGAGGTGTTTGCCATTTTAAATTGATACAACAATCGCCGGGTATGACTTGAAGGCCTTTAATTTCAGCAAGTTGCATGATAGGGCCCCGCATGGCGGCCGTGTGAGAACAAGCTTCTCCACGCACCGCATAGACGGCATAATAATATTCTTGTCCAGCTTCTATCGCGGTATCTTCCAGCAGAGTTTGGGCCGTTTCTCCAATCACGTTGCCATCTTTGTAGTGAGTGGAAAAAGTATCGGTTTTGCGAATCACTCGATAAATAATGTCGCCTCTTGAGGAACTAGGCAACCAACGCAACGAGATTGCGCGTTGAGTGGGAATGGCTTGCAATTGATGCGCTGGCTTAGGCGGCAACCTTGCCATTTCATCAAGGGCTTCGCGGCAATCTTTGGCTTCGGCAAGGGCTGCGGTATAACCATCAATCCGAGCATTTTCTTCAGTTGCTGTTTTGGCTTTCCGTAACCAAGTTTCGGCCGCGGCGATTTTTGGTTCAATTGTCTTGCTCAGCGACAATTCAGAATGTGACGAATCAAGTTGCCTCAACTGCGCCAAAACGGGCCGCGCCTGATAAAAATAACGTTGATTGATAAGCCGATGAATTTCTTGAACTATTTTATCAATGGCCTGTTTTTCAGACTGGAGAGATTGCAGAGTTTGTGAGATTTCAGGATGATGAGGCCAATAAATGTCGGCCTGTTGTAACAATTGAGCGGCCAAATTTAAGTCTTTTTCCGCCAAAGCCATTTGCCCTCGTCGCTGCAAACGCAATGCGTTAGGCATATCACCCACGGCAAAACCACAGTGGCGACAAAATTGGGCGGTAGAAGGATTAGGTGTTTGGCATTGTGGACACGCAATTTCCAGTGGATAACCGCATTTTTCACAATGGCGTGCTTTGGCAAGATTGAGCAAACCACAAACTCCACATTGTTGCATATCATCCACGGCCGATTTTTCGGCCGTTTCAACGGCCCAGCTATTTTTCTGGCAATAATCTAATATATACTGACGCGCTGCCTCGAGGCTCAAACCAAAACCGACGGCTTTTTTGAGCAATGCCTCGTATTGTTGTGAATGGATCTTGCCACTCTTGCCGACGAGTGAAATCTTTTTATCCAATTCGGCGAGACGTTCTTGAGCTAAGGTGGCATCATAAGCCTCGCGCTGGTTTTGCGTTTTAAAGACATTTTGGCATTGCCCGATGAGTGTGCCGCTGGCGGTAATTTCGGCAGTTTTCTGAGCGACTTTTTTGATTTTCGAGTCTGTTTCAGAAGTTCGCTGTTGAAGTGTTTTAAGACTTGAAGTGGGAGACAAGCCAAGAAAATCGTATAACGAGGATTTTATAACAATTTTCAGCGCGTCAGAGATAACTTTAGCGGTGGTGCTATCAAGCGGTTTTGTTTTTTGAGGTTTAGGCTTGTCGTCTTTAACAATCTTAACCTTTATCCGGCGGCGAATCTCTGCCTCTGGAATCATTTTAAATTCTTTGGCGAGTTCTCGTACTTCTTTTTCAAGCATTTTTCCTTTGAGAGAAAGTAGCTTGATAGCTTCATCCAATTCTTGAAATGTTTCTTTTTGTTCCTTTTCTTGGTGTTTTTTTGCATCATTCGCCTCTGCTTGACGGAGGGCGTTATCGCCCAATACTTTTTTAATCTCTGGGATTAAGCCGAGA
>NBMI01000086.1 GCA_002085445.1 Candidatus Parabeggiatoa sp. nov. 2 | reverse complement strand
GGATTGTATATAATAAAGGATTTTTAGAAGGAATTGATAAATGGTTTTGCCACTATCAATTCGTTTGTGGGCGCGTAGGATAAATATAACTACAAGGATTGTATCTAATAAAGGATTTTTAGAAATTGTTTAGTGATAATGACTTAGTTATCAATCAGTTTAAAAAAACACCTAAGCACAAAACTCCTAAGCTGTACTGGTTCATTCCAGTTGATGGCCCACAAATAAGGGGTATTCACGTATTAATACTAAGGGTATCTCATATAATAAAAATGTTTTTTTAATCAATTATTTGTAATCAACAACTTGATTAATATAAGATTTATATAAGTTATTGAAAAGTCGAGCTCACGTTAGTAACCGATAATGTCTATTGCGCTAAATTAGCGAAGAAATCCGTTTTTATATACAATCCTTGTAGTTCATTCTTCATTTTTCATTTTTATATCGATATTCGCATTCGTTATTCTTTTATATTATATGCTTTCTTTGCTCTTTGATTAGATTTGAAAAATGAATGGTAATCAAGTTGATATTTTTGAACTTTGAGGTGTTAAAATACCAAACGAAAAATGATGATTTTCCAATTGATTGAAATTTTAATTAGCGGGTGTGAAAAACACTCATTTTGTAGCGGCTCAGTCGGTTGGAGTAAACGGGTGTTAATGACAATTTCTACGCTTGCTTGCTCATTGGTGCTGCAAGCGTAGGGTGCGTCCCACGCACCCTTTATTTGAGCCGCAGTATTAGGGCAATATTAAATTGGAGGTTTTTTTGTGAAAAAAGTGTTATTGATTAACGCACATCAGCGTTATGAAGGTTTTGCCGAAGGCAAACTCAACCAAACTCTTATTGATGCCGCTAAGGATTTTCTCAGTGGCATGGGTTATGAGATCAAAACAACCATTGTGGAAAATGGTTATGATATTGCTGAAGAACTGGAGAAATACAAATGGACCGATTTTGTGTTTGTGCAAACGCCGGTTTATTGGATGAGTGTGCCTTATATTTTTAAGAAGTACATTGATGAGGTACACACAGCGGGGCTTGGAGAAGTGTTTTGTAAAGATGATGGTCGAACTCGCTCGGACTTGAGCAAAAAATATGGTTCGGGTGGATTCATGCATGGCAAGAAATATATGATTTCCACGACTTGGAATGCGCCGCTTGAAGCCTTTGAGGACTCTAATCAGTTCTTTGAGGGAAAAGGAGTTGATGGTGTCTTTATGTGGCTGCATAAAAACTATCAGTTTTTTGGGATGGCGCCACTACCGACATTTTCTTGCTACGATGTTCTTAAAAATGCAGATGTGGAAAATGATTTAAAGCGATTCAAGCAACACTTGAATGGAGCATTTAATACAGAAATGCCCTAATCAGGTGCAGCAGCACTCTGCCAAAAGCGGCGGGAGCAAGCGTAGGGTGCGTCCCACGCACCCTTCATTTGAGCTAAAATGTCTTCGGCTAATTGTTTTATAAACAAAATAAAATTATTTTTGTTTATGTCATCAAAATAGTAACGTCGTAGTCAATGCCATTAATGCGAATTAAGAATGAAAAATGAAAAATGTAGAATGAACATTTTAGGCTAAAGTTTTGCTCCGCAAAACTTATAATAAAAAAGACTTATAAAATGACTTTCAATGAAGATGTTTTTATAAGTTATTGATTTTATAAGATTCAATTTAACCCTTAATTCGCATCATTAAGTATAATATTTTAAATTCTGCTCGTCTAAATATTATCGTTAGAGATTGTAATAGATTGAGTTAAATTATAAGATTATTTTTGGGTTCAAAACGATGCTTCTTGTAAAATCAATGGGTTGCAGAAAACTTGAACATTGATTTCTAATTAATCAAATCAGCGGTAGTGATTTTGGATGCGTTGTCGCCATATTTCATAAGCGGGTTCTGGGCCGTCATAAGGTAAATCAATGAGTGCGTCATCGGTGACTTGCGCCGCTGTTTTGACTTCGCTGTTACAAAAGATTTGACAGGCTTGTGCCGTGTGATGGGTTGGGTTGCCAGCATGTGTACGCGCTTTGGCTGCAAATGCAGAACCTTGGGCTAATTGAGGGCGAAAATCGTTGCTGAGTTTGACTAAATGTGTTAGTGCTGTTTCATCTGCGCCCCCAGCATAAGTCGCACCAAGCCCAAGCCCACTCCATAAGTCTGCTTGTCTTTCGGCGGGAAAGTTATTAATAGTATTGACAATCGCCTCAATATCTGCACCTTTGATAAACCATAAACTGCGCCCGATACCTTGATCAAAAACATGCCGTGCATATCCAGACAGGTGGCGAGGTACGATAGCTTGTGTGATGGTTTTTTGCCAATGGAAATAGCCTTCATGGAATCCATAACCGTCTACTGCTAACCACCTGAATAATGGATCGAGGGCAGTTAGTGCTTTGTTCACATTGCGGTGCAATCGCGCCCAAGCCCATCCGGCGCCGACGTGAACCATATAGATATGATGCGCCCCGGTACCTTGTGCAAATCGTTTAAAGCGATTTCGATTGAAGGGCGATAGAAAATCAAGCAACGTCATCGCCATCGCTGCGCCTTCATAGGCAAAACCACGCCTTTCATTTGGTAGCGTGTCGAGTTGCTGGCTCAATGATTCGGGGTTGTCGTCCAATAAGGCGGCATGATAGCCGTAAACAAATGTTTCTCCGATGTTTTCTAGTCGCTCACGCGCCTCAGCAGACACGGCATGAAAACCGCGCTTAGAAAAAGTTGTCTCTTCGGGGGAAATACCGAAAAGCCGTTTGCGAAATGAGTAAGGGTTCATTTTATTAATTGTGAATTGTGAATTGTGAATTGTGAATTGTTAATTAATTTAGTACAACGAATTACGCGGATAAACGAATTTAGTACAACGAATTACGCGGATAAACGAAGGATAGGGTAGATGACGGCACAGTTCGAGTGCATTTTTGTCTCTTGGATTTTCATTTTTCATTACTAACGGCGACTCCTCCGAGAGTGCGAGGAGTCTCCGTGAAAGCCTGTAGACGACTTTACCCATCCTGACGATGTGGCCTAGAATATTTTTTGTCCAATTGACGAAGCTGTTCTTGGTATTTTTTGTCCACTTTTCTTTTCTCGGTTTTCCATTGTTCACAAGGTGTGGGATTGTTGGTACACCATTGCTTTTGCGCTTTTCTGAGTTTCTTGCGCGATTCTTTTCGTTTCTGTTGCGCTTTTTTTCTCCGCTGTGCTTGCTTCTCCTTGAATTGCCGTCTAAACTCTCCGCATTTGTCCGGGTTGGCTTTACATTGTCTTCGTAAAGCGCGTCTCTCTTCGCGTATTCGCATTTGCTTGGCACGCCACTGTTTACACCAATCGGGATTGGCGGCACAACGCTGACGGAGGGCTTCTTTCTTCGCGGCACGCTTTTGACACACTTGCGGGCTGTCTAGGCAGAAGGGATCAATCGTTGGCGTTTCAGCCCAACTGGCTGGGGCAAGCCAAAATAAGCCCAATAGCAACAATACAACCGTTTTGGCGGTTTTCATAAGCAAGTTTCCTTTTTAGCAATAGTGTTCATTGATCAGTTATCAGTTATCCGGAGTCCAAACTTTAGTTTGGCAGTCGTCCAAACTTGAGTTTGGCTGTGCCACAGAGCGTTTATTTTTTCATTCTTTATATGCGAATTAAGGGTTGAATTGAATCATAAAAAAATCAATGACTTATAAAAACATCGTGTTGAGAAGTGATTTTATAACTCTTCATTTTTCATTTTTCATTCTTAATTCGCGTTGATGGGTTGTCCATCTAATAAAGTTTGTTTGCCTTGTAATTGTAAACGGCCTTCTGGCCCGGCGTCTAAATCGTCTGTGACAAAATGCACACTGGCACCATGTTCTTGAGCGTCTGATTCTAATACTCGTCGATGCGTATGTAAACCTCTGAAGGCCGGTAGTAAGGAGGGGTGGATATTGAGCAAGCGGCCTTGGTAATGAGCGACAAATTCGGGGGTGAATATACGCATAAAGCCGGCTAAGATTACCAGTTTTGGTTGGTAGTCGTCTATGCGTGTTTGTAAAGCGGTATCAAATTCAAGGCGCGACTTAAATTGTGTCTGATCGATCACTTCGGTAGAAATGCCCGCCTCTATTGCGTAGCCCAAACCCGGTGCTTGTGGGCGATTACTGATGACGGCGCGTATTTCAATTAATGGATCGGCCGCGTCAATAATCGCTTTTAAATTGCTGCCGCGCCCTGAAATGAGGGCCACTAGCGGTAATTTATTCATCGGTTGTCCCAAAAAAAAAGTGCTAAAGTTTAGTGCGAACGGTTGGGATTTGAAACTGATTTTTTGCTATAGCGCAAAATCAGGCCGTCATCGTTCCTAAGTGATTGAGTTTTCGTTCAGCAAAGTGGCTTTTCGGCCGAATTTTGCGGCATTGCGAGTTTTTACAATTTAAACGACGTACTTTCTGTCCAAAGCTAAAAGCGTGTTTTAAAACTCGACTTAACTCATTGTTTTTATAAGCAATAGATTATTTATTCACATTCAACCCCTACGGGGTTGAGCGAGGCATTTGCCTTATCATATACCACAGGTTTCACCTGTGGCTATTCACATTCAACCCCTACGGGGTTGAGCGAGGCATTTGCCTTACCACAGGTTTCGCCTGTGGCTTATAAGTGATTTATTTTTGGAGTTTTAAATTCAACTTAATGTTAGAGTAATGGTTTCGCTAGGATGAGTCTCAATGTCGCCAATATGCCACGCCGTTTCTCCGATTTCTGTTAAAGATATCAAGGCTTTATTAAGATTTTCTCGGGCCACACAAATGACCATCCCAATACCACAATTAAATGTGCGATACATTTCTTTGTCAGTAATGTTGCCTTGTTGTTGCAGCCAATCGAAAATCGGTGGGCGTTGCCAACTGTTAGTGTTGATGTTAGCACAAAAGCCCGTCGGTAACACACGCGGCACATTTTCTAATAAGCCGCCGCCGGTGATATGCGCTAAGGCATGAACCGGTATTTGCTGCATTAACTGCAACAATGGTTTGACATAAATGCGGGTGGGTTCTAATAAGACTTCGTCTAAACTGCGCCCATTAAAATTTTCCTCGTTTGAAAAAGGCAAGATTTGGCCTTGTTTGAAAAAGGGGGGTTGGGAGGATTTGGGGATTTTGTCGAGGATTTTACGAATCAGCGAATAGCCGTTGGAATGTGGGCCGCTGGAGGCCATTCCAATTAGCGCGTCACCGATTTGTACTTGACTACCGTCAATAATAGCGGCCTTTTCGACGATGCCCACACAAAAGCCAGCGAGATCATAATCGCCTTGATTATACAGGCCTGGCATTTCGGCCGTTTCTCCGCCCACTAACGCGGCCCCGGCTAATTCACAACCTTTGCTAATACCTTCAATGACTTGCGTGGCAATTTCTACGTCAAGGTGGCCGGTGGCGTAGTAGTCGAGAAAAAATAGCGGCTCTGCTCCTGATGTGACAATGTCATTAACACACATAGCGACTAAATCAATGCCGATGGTGTCATATTTGTCATAAGCCTGAGCCAACTTTAATTTAGTGCCTACGCCATCGGTGCCGGAGACTAGCACCGGGTTTTTATAACGCGCTAACGGGATTTCAAATAAGGCCCCAAAGCCGCCTAAACCGCCTAACATTTCGGGGCGATGGGTGCGGGCGGTAATGGGTTTGATGCGCTCAACTAAAAGATTGCCACTGTCTATGTTGACACCGGCATCGCGATAACTGAGAGAAGGGAGATTTTGATCTTTCATATAGTGATAGTACAACGGATTTGCGGAATAAATGGATTTTTTCAAGGTTGGAGTCGGCCAACTTTGGTTTGGCAGGAGTCCAAACTTAATCAGAATTTTCAGAATTTTCAGAATTTTCAGAATTTAATCATTCCTTGCTTTCTGCCAAACTAATGTTTGGATTCCGACTGCCAAACTAAAGTTTGGACTCCTGTTAAACAACAAAACACCTACAAAAAGTCTAAGTAATTAAGCGCGTTTGAGGGCCATAACTTATTTTGAAAACCTTCAAACTCTTTTATGGCCCTCAAATAGTCTAAATAACCCTAAAAATATAGGTTAATAATAGGGGCCGCGTATTACTACTGCCAAACGTGAGTTTGGAGTCCTACTGCCAAACTAAAGTTTGGACTCCTGTTAAACAACAAAACACCTACAAAAAGTCTAAGTAATTAAGCGCGATTGAGGGCCATAACTTATTTTGAAAACCTTCAAACTCTTTTATGGCCCTCAAATAGTCTAAATAACCCTAAAAATATAGGTTAATAACAGACTCTTCCCAGAAATTTTTCCAACAATTCTGATTTCTATTCGGCCCTAGACTACTGATTAACCGGGCAAAATGGAAATTTGTTCACTTCTTTTCGCCAGGCTCCGTAATTGATGTTGGGGTTTTGGCAGAGTGAATTATTTGAGAGCTTAAGATCAGACAACTTGGGCAAGCCACTGAAATCGGGAATCGCGCCCGTCAGTTGATTATGATAGAGTTCAAGTGTCTGCAACTGCGGCAAACCACTGAAATCGGGAATCGCGCCCGTCAGTTTATTCTGATTGAGTTTAAGCGTCTGCAACTTGGGCAAGCCACTGAAATCGGGAATCGCGCCCGTCAGTTGATTATTGTTGAGAGCAAGCGTCTGCAACTGGGGCAAGCCACGGAAATTAGGCAGCGTGCCAGTGAGATTGTTCTGACTTAACACAAGCCAAATGACACCAGCCTTGTCACAAGTCACACCAACCCAATCACAAGGCGTATTGGTCACATTCCAACCCTTATTTTGCTCCCAGTTTGCGCCATTGGTACTCTGATAAAGTTGCAACAACGACTCACACTCAATTTGAGAAATCTGTGTAACGGTCCCACAATCAGTGGTCGCATGTACGACAGAAATCGCCCCCAAATAGACGGCCAACCCGACTGCCGACAATCGATAAGATAAAAATTCTCCTGCTAATCAAAAAAAGCGGATATTATATACTATTTAAGGCTGGGCTCCAAACCTTTGGAGTTCAAACCTTCAAGTTTGGACGAATCGCCGCAATAATTATCTATAAGTCATTGCCATTAAGTTAAGCACACCTACAAAAAGTATAAGTAATTAACCGCGATTGAGGGCCATAACTTAATTTGAAACCATTCAAAGTGTTTTATGGCCCTCAAAATCGATAGGCTAAAAACCGAAAAAAATATAGGTTAATAACAAGGGCCGCGTATTACTACTCTGTCAAACGTGAGTTTGGACGAATGCCAAACTAAAGTTTGGAGTCCTACTGCCAAACTAAAGTTTGGACTCCTACTGCTAAACTAAAGTTTGGGCGACGATTGCCAAACTTCGCTATGTCTCAATAACGCGAGGCTTCCTATCCTTAACTTAATGGAGTTGCTCATACGCTTGCTGTTCATTCACTGTCAAGAAAATACGATCGGTTTCAAGTGTCAACATGGCCCACACGAGGTTGTTCCTCAATACGGTGCCTTTGTCGAAAGTGAAGATGCCGACACTTTTGCCACGGTTCATTCTTTCCAAAATACGAGCGGTTTCAAGCGTTAACATGGCCCACAATTGATGAGGTTGTTTCTCAAGACGGTGCGTTGTCGAAAGTGAATAAGCCGACTCTTCTGCCACTGTTCACTATTGAGAAAATACGAGCGGTTTCAAGTGTCAACATGGCCCACAATTGATGAGGTTGTTCCTCAAGACGCGGCGTTGTCGAAAGTGAAGATGCCGACACTTTTGCCACAGTTCACTCTTTCCAAAATACGAGCGGTTTCAAGTGTCAACATGGCCCACAATTGATGAGGTTGTTTCTCAAGACGGTGCGTTGTAGAAAGTGAATAAGCCGACATTTTTGCCATTGTTCAGTCTTTCCCAAATACGATCGGTTTCAAGCGTTAACATGGCCCACAATTGATGAGGTTGTTTCTCAAGACGGTGCGTTGTCGAAAGTGAATAAGCCGACTCTTCTGCCACTGTTCAGTATTGAGAAAATACGAGCGGTTTCAAGCGTTAACATGGCCCACAATTGATGATGTTGTTTCTCAAGACGCGGCGTTGTAGAACGCGAAGAATTTTGTCGGCCAATTGGTGGATGGCATTAAACATTATTTGTCGTTATTGTCGTTTTGGAGCCCGCGTTGGAGTCCAAACCTTTAGGTTTGGACGAGTTGGATATAGCTTTCGTCCAAAGCGGCAAGCGTAGGACTCCATCGCCAAAGCTAAAGCTTTGGACTCCATCGTTTTGGATGCCATCGCGTCCAAAGCTGAAGGTTTGGATTTCGTCGCTTTGAAAGAATCAAACTGTGGGGCTATTGTCGTTATTATGTGAGCCAAACACTTGACTATCTTCTTGGTTAAGTGTCGCTTGCCACTTTTGATGCCGTTCTACCGATTCTAAGCACCGCGAACGAGGCAAATTGAGAAAACGCATGGTTTCTACTGGTGCAAGTGCTTTCATGAGCGCAACTAGGGCTTGTTCAACCAAATTTTCTTCAGGAAGGTATTGCTTTGCTTTCATATTAAATTTGAATTGTAGAAACAATTAACTCTATTTGTTTAACGTGTTCTAAAATAAGGGCGACAGCACTGTTTTCTATTTGAATCCGAACTTGACGTTGATTATAAAATGACGGCTTAAGGCACAAACGTCCAAATAAACTCTTTTTTGTACAAAATATTGAGTGGAAGTGGTCATATTCGCTACGTTGGAGTCCAAACCTTTAGGTTTGGACGAATCGCCGCAATAACTATCTATAAGTCACTGCCATTAAGTTAAGCACACCTACAAAAAGTATAAGTAATTAACCGCGTTTGAGGGCCATAACTTAATTTGAAAACATTCAAACTCTTTTATGGCCCTCAAATAGTCTAAATAACCCTAAAAATATAGGTTAATAATAGGGGCCGCGTATTACTACTCTGCCAAACGTGAGTTTGGACGAGTGTTTGGACGACTGCCAAACTTAAGTTTGGAGTCCTACTGCCAAACTAAAGTTTGGACTCCGGCTTGATTAAGTTAAGCACACCTACAAAAAGTATAACTAATTAACCGCGTTTGAGGGCCATAAGTTAATTTGAAAACCTTCAAAGTGTTTTATGGCCCTCAAGTAGTCTAAATAACCCTATAAATATAGGTTAATAATAGGGGCCGCGTATTACTACTCTGCCAAACGTGAGTTTGGACGAGTGTTTGGACGATTGCCAAACTCTCCGGCTTGGACTTCTACTGCCAAACTAAAGTTTGGACGAACTGACATCACAATCTACTAAAATAAGCCAATCTTCTTTTTCAGCACGATATAAAACGCCAAGTAACCGTAAATCGTGAGAAACCACTCTCACCGGTAACAATACCGATGGCTCTACGTCAAGAGTCGTAGCAATCTCAATGAGACCACTTTTCGGTTGATCAAAAAAACCGTCAAATAATTTTTTCATCATCTCATTTTTAGGGGTAAATTGACGATCAATTAAAAAGATACCATCGGCACCTCCCCGACTTCGCGTTTGTTTGTCATCAAATCCATACGCAGCATTTTTAAGTGCTTTAAGCATGGATTTTGATTTCCATACCCGATCTTTAATCGCACGTTTTTTTAATCGCATGGTTATACCGACGTTTATCAATCGGCCATTTCGACAAAATGAATGATAAATTGAGAAAGCTGATAATGGCAAACCGGCTTCAATTTGTTGTAATTTTGATTTGAGTTCTGAGAGTTCCATTGCTGTTTCCTCCGGTGAAAACCTTAACTTGATCTGATCAATCCGATTTGTTCAACAAATCGGTGATCGATGACTTTTGTTGAGCGTGTTTTTCAACGCTTGCAAATATCCTTATTAGTTATTCTCACTTTTTCGGCACGATGTCTTTTTCTTAATCGCTTATGATTGTCAATTATCCAATTGGATAAGTATTTTAAAACCGTTTCTAGGGTACTCGTGTATAAAGGACTTATCTGCGTAACGACATAAAATGAATGGCCATGTTCAACATTGGGTTTAAAAAAATATGTGACCAACGAATTTTCCTGGTTTTCCGACATAATGCTCACAAAGAACATCTCGTTTTTAAAGACCCAATAGAAATCGCAACTGGTGCATTCATTGGGCTGCATATCCAAACGATCCAGAATCTCGGTTTCATCTGCCAATGGATGCAATGTGACTACTTTAAAATCGGTGTGTGATAGTAACTTACCATACACTTTGAGTTCTTCAATCAGTTTTGACATATTAATTAATCCTCGCCACTGGTTTGACTTTTTTGACTTTTCTTGACTCTTCCGCTGTCAACAATATCTTCTGACTTAATGTCTTGTTGAATGACGATTTCATGGTTCCCTTGTTTCGTTTTTCTTCTTAATACGGGCTTGTCTGTGATATCAATATCCATATAATAATCAGCATTTTTTGCACCTAATAATTTTTTTATTTTGTCAGCACCTACTGGTTCTATGTTTGTTGTTGCCGCTGGAATTCCAGAACCTTTAGTCGAATCGTAAGTGATGCCTTCTTTTTGGCACTTTTTATATTGGCTTTAGAATCGAAGCGTCTGACAATTTCTCTGTTTTCTGCTTTTTTAGCATAGTGCATCATGTTGAGATTTCCAAACCTTATTTATAGGTTTTGTCACTGACTTCAATTGATTGGTTAGACAAATTTTTTCAAAAACTCGGATTTCTTGAACATTTTAGAAACCAAAATAACCCAGTGTAACTACCTGGAAGCCCCAACGAGGCGAGATTAATATAGCCAGTGTAACTACCTGGAAATCCAAGTTATGGCCACGTTGAGTATAAGCAACAAAACACCTACAAAAAGTATAAGTAATTAAGCGCGTTTGAGGGCCATAACTTAATTTGGAAACCTTCAAAGTCTTTTATGGCCCTCAAAATCGATAGGCTAAAAACCCCTATAAATATAGGTTAATAACAAGGGCCGCGTATTACTACTCTGCCAAACGTGAGTTTGGATGACTGCCAAACTAAAAACTTTAGCGTCGTTTGGACTCCGGCTTGGACTTCTACTGCCAAACTAATGTTTGGATTCCGACTGCCAAACTAAAGTTTGGATTGATTGCATTTAAAAAGCATTAAAACACTATCCACCCACCAAAAATATTATCCGTTATTATAAGGAATCCTTGTAGTTGCTTTTAACTAAGGCGCGCAAAGCGCCTACTACAAACGCAAGGCTAATCTAGGAGATTGCATTTAAAAAGCATTAAAACACTATCCACCCACCAAAAATATTATCCGTTATTATAAGGAATCCTTGTAGTTGCTTTTAACTTAGGCGCGCAAAGCGCCTACTACAAACTTAGGCGCTGTTGGCTGAGGTGCTCTGGAAATTGGAGCGATCCTGCACTAGATATTTTTGGGGATTGACGATAACTCCCTCAAACATCATCTCATTGGTTTCTCCATTAGGTCTTGTTTCCGTTTCCAAAACGAGATAATACCGTTTCCCATAATCAAAAGTAGCTAGAATGTTTGCTCCTTGTACTTCACAAGTACGGATGGCTATTTTGGAAAAGAGCGCTTTATCTCGGGTTCGAGCCTCGGAATGGAGATATCCTAATAGATAGCATCCCATTCCCATATAGCTTATGGCCCTTTCGTCATCTATCGGGATAAGAGGACTGTCTCCTGAGTTTAAGGGCAACTTTATGTTCGTATTAGTGCCAAAGTCATAGATTAATCGGTAGGTAGGATTTTGCAGATAGACGGCTAGACTTCGTAAGAAACACGAAAGCACGTTTGGATCGATATCGTAGAAATCGACTTCGAGGGGTTCTGTGTGTCCAGGTTGAGGTTCCTCTCGCAGGTGATAAGTATTTTCGGATGCTGAATGGTTTTCTGGTTTCATATATTTTATGACTGAAATTTTTAAGTTCTAGGCAAGAAAAGTCTGCTTTTATCAACGATGCAAATTCTTTCCAAGTTCTCAGGGAGTCCCTAGCACTACTAAGCAGAATGAAAATACTTAGTGCCCTTTAGGGTACTTAAGCTTTTAGACAACGGCTTTAGCCGTTGGCGTGGTATCGAAACTTCCGCTCTCCTGCACTCGTCTGGTAGGACGAATAATTTTAGTAAAAATGAGGCATTAAAAATTGTCATGAGTAATAATATAGAATTTTATATTTTTTATCAACCAAAATCAATTAAATAAATCTCATTTTGACTATCAATTAATATATTTTTCCAGTGTAAATCTGGATGTACCAAAGAATGCTCATCTCTCAGATACTTCAAAGCCTGCTCTAATCCCTTCGTCTTCTTTGGTTCGTTCTGAAAAGCCTGAAAAAAAACTTCTGGCAGGAGTTCACCCTCTTCTGGATAGATATTATAATAAGTAGGCATATCCCCTTCTCTTGTTTTCACTAATTTATCAAATTCTACTTCTGAAAGGGATCGAATTTATTGATCCGTAAAAGGTTCCAATTTTGACCAGTACTCGTCTAGTTTTAAATAGACCCATCTTTTTAAGGTCATACCCGTCACCAGTTCCATGATATAGGCTCGCTTCCTGACATCGGTGGCTGTGGGGTTAGGTTTCTGATATATATCAGGGACATGTACCCAGTCGGGAACACACTGGTTTCCGTCGGGTGTTCTAGCTAATTTCCCGGATAGGATAGCATTCTGAAAATCCGCATGATTATTGACCTCTCGCAGCAGAGTTCTCTCTGTATCACCTGAGTGAGAAATCTTGATTACCGTATTAGCTTGTTTACTCTCTAGTACTATTCCATTGGCCCCTGTCCCCACCAACCTTGTCCCTCCCTCTGATAATAATTCTCGTAACTCGGGGGGATCAAGCACCAAGTTACTCGCTTCTTCTATGGTTTCTTGCCTTATCTTGGCTAACATTTTTTGTTTTCCCTGCCGAACGATTTCCTGAGTTTGTGACCGTAGAGGTTTTGAAATATTGTTGTACCAATCAAAAAATACGTTCACTTCAGCCAGAGTCATATTGTCGATGTTATCTTTCAACCATTGCAAGCCTTCATTCGGATTTTCTAGCCTTTTAGAGAGTTCCTTCTTTTTTATCTTCTGTACTTGCTTGGAGTAATCTTCTGCTAGTAGAAATGATCTATATTTTTTCAACCAGTCTAATATTTCATCTGAAGAAAGAGAATCCAAATATTGTACTTTTATGGAGACAATAGTCGTTGGGATAATTGAGGGAATATTGTCATAGTTATTAATCTTTTCAAGCATCATATCTAATCTATTTAATAAGGGCTTTTGTCGAGTTGTTGATACATTACTTAATTCTAATGCAATGTTGTCTATTACGTTGTATAGTTCATTGATGATTGTTTGTTGATGTGCTAATTTTTCTATTATAATAGCGTCGTTCTTAAGGGCTTTTATTAAATTAGCTGGCATTTCTTCTCTGCTTGCATAGGCGCCTGTTTTCGGGAGGAAGCTATCTATTTGCTGGCCGGTCAATCTTTCCCAGATATTTTTGGCCTTGCCTCCTACTTTTCTCACGGCCTTCTGCACAAAGGGGCTAAAGACTTTCTCCACAATCTTCAATTCCAAAATAACCTCCCGATTTTCTCTGCATTTTTCCAAAAACCCTTCCACTATAGATGCCGTCAACTCATCTTTGAATAGGAGGGCTACTATTTTCTCTAACTTGATGTTCAAGTTTATGTTTTGATTTAAATTATAACGGTTTACTTTTTGGGCACGAAGCTTGTCATTTCGAGCTTCGCTACGAAATCTTAAAAACTCTAACTACAAGGATTGTATTTTAGAAAGGATTAAAAAATCTCCATAACCCTTCGTGATGCTATAGCAAAAAGCGATAGTCTCACTAAACCACCTTCCCAAAGCTAAAGCTTTGGACTCCAATAATCCCACCGTCTAATCCCTTATAAAATACAATCCTTGTAGTTATTAGCGCGTTTGAGGGCCATAACTTATTTTGAAAACATTCAAACTCTTTTATGGCCCTCAAATAGTCTAAATAACCCTATAAATATAGGTTAATAATAGGGGCCGCGTATCACTACGCTGCCAAACGTGAGTTTGGACGAGTGTTTGGACGACTGCCAAACTAAAGTTTGGAGTCCTACTGCCAAACTAAAGTTTGGACTCCATCGCTATTTTTTAGTCAATAGTAAAACTTAAAATCGCTAAAGCGCCTACTACAAACGCAAGGCGCTAAAGCGCCTACTACAAACTCGCGCAAAGCGCTTACTATAAACTTAGGCACGCAAAAATTAAGTTTAGCAATAAAACACCTAGAAAAAGTATAAGTAATTAAGCGCGATTGAGGGCCATAACTTAATTTGGAAACTTCCACGTCGACGTGAGTGTTTTATGGCCCTCAAATAGTCTAAATAACCCTAAAAATATAGGTTAATAACAAGGGCCGCGTATTACTACTCTGCCAAACGTGAGTTTGGACGAGTGTTTGGACGACTGCCAAACTACTCCGGCTTGGACTTCTACTGCCAAACTAAAGTTTGGACTCCTACTGAAATGGCGGTGATAATCATCCTAAAGACTTTCGTATCCGTGCAGCTTGGAGGATATCTTCTGAGGTATCGTCTCCAAGCGAGAGTTTGTAAAATATATTCGAGGTGAAGTTACGATGAATCATGTGGTGGCATTCTTTGGGGCCTATCGGTTCTTCTATGATTGCTTCGATTTCCAGAATTTCTTCTCGAATTGTTTTCCAAGCCTCGTTTTTATGACAGAGTAGATCCAAGTTTTCCCGGTTTAAGTAGTGGCCGGCATGGAGGATATCTCTTTTGAGGGTTGGATACAATGATTTGACAAGCGGTAGAATTTTCATTTCTTGCGCTTTTTTCAACGCGCGTCCGGTGCCAATCAGTTCTGGTGGGACTCCAAGGGAATAAAGTGCGCCAGTAAATTTGATAGCGCGTGGCAGTTTGACATTACCCACGCCCCGAGAGTAGCCAAAAATACCGATATGTTGCATACGTTCCCGATGCGAGGGTAAAAATGATGCCACTTTATTGATGATATTCGCAATGCTTTCAATCGTTTCTTGGAAGTAGCCCTTGGCTTCGAGATTAAACTTTTTGATAGCCGTTCCTTCTTCTGAAGTCACTTTCCGATACTTCTTGAGATTTTGGGGAATGCGGAAGTTGAATTCCGCGATTGCTTTTTTGACGTCTTGAAGTGGATAATCAAATCGGAAAGCGCTCTGAAGCGTCAAGGAGTTAATACCTTTGTATTCTTCTATGACGGCGTCGGTATTTTCTGGGTTAATGCTCCCTCGAAACGGAAGACAGCCGCCGCCTATCCAAGGAAAAATATTGATATTGTGCTTTTCACCAAAAGTATGATAGGCCGAAATGGCGTGTTTGCATGCCAGCATGGCCGGAATAAGCCCGGCATTCATGGCGGGATCAGAACGTGCGATAAAAACGCGCATGTATTCAGGTTTGTAGTAATGCTCTTTTTGCAAAAACTGTAGATAGGTTTCAAGGATTTTATCCGAGTCCATCATGGTTTCGACTTCTTCAAATAAAGGGATGAGATCAATACGCTTCATCTGGGTTTTCATTTCAAAGATATCTTCGGCAGCGTGAGCAATGCGTGAAAACCTTTTTTGCAAATACACCAACTGTTCCGCCCGGGTAGTCATGGGAAGAATGACTTCAAAAAGTGGTGGCGTGTGCATATCATAAATGCCAGCCGCTTCTTCGGCCGAGATCAGGTTCATAAACGCCCGCGGCAGTCGGTGGGAGGTTTCTTCCCAGATATTGGGAATACGAAAGGTTAGGAATTTGTCTTTGCCGATCTGATTTTGTTTGAAGTAGTCGTGGTAGTCATGGTAAAGACGATCAATAACGGCTTCATCGACAAATTTACCTTCCCAGTCCCACATATATTCATCGATCCCAAGTTCAGAGAAACATCGGTAGCATTCTTCGATTTCTTCATTAGCGGAGATAAAGCACTTATCCGTCCAGATTGACGGGCCGGCATTATCTGGATGTTGTGTTGCCATGGTAACGGGAATTTTTCGCATGAGTCGCTCCAAGCCAGGGGCGGTGCCCCTGGCTATATTAATATCGCCCCGTTGGGGCTAAGATTAATGATTAATGATTAATGATTAATGATTAATGAATTAAAGAATACTTAATTTATTGTTTTTAAAATAATAGAACTGAAGCGGAATAAAAATGGGATTAAGTTTTAGACACCAAAGGTACCTTCTTTTCACCACCCCAAGTTGAATGTGAAACGCAGTAACCCACGGTTCTGTTATTTTTGTTCTTATAAAAACAATGACTTATATTTTTTGTGTCCATTTTTTTTAGATAATCGGACTTCCACTGTTTAGATAACTCATTGATTTTACATCATCCAATTTTGTTAACTCCGTTAAAAATGAACGAACCATGGGCAGTAATTCGCTCCGCGAGATCATAAGGAATAAAAAGAGGCTGAAAAAAAACGAGCAATTTGCACGTGGGATTGCCCCTACAAACCGTTATGTAATGTAGGGGCAATCCTTTATGGTTGCCCTCACCCAAAAGCGGTACGATATGGCATTGAGGCTAAAAGCCAGGAGCGTTGCCCCTTTTTATATTAATATCGCCCCGTCGTTGCTCTCCAGTTTGGTTTATCAAAAAGTCCAATTTGTTCCCATCTTGAGTATAATTCGTTTATCCGTGTAATTAGTTGTACTACATGGCGGCTAATTCGTTTATCCGCGTAATTAGTTGTACTACGTTGTGGCTAATTCGATTATCCGCGTAATTCGTTGTACTACATGGCGGCTAATTCGATTATCCGCGTAATTAGTTGTACTATGTTGTGGCTAATTCGTTTATCCGCGTAATTCGTTGTACTACGTTGTGGCTAATTCGTTTATCCGCGTAATTCGTTGTACTACATGGCGGCTAATTCGTTTATCCGCGCAATTCGTTGTACTACGTTGCGGCTAATTCGTTTATCCGCGTAATTAGATGTACTACGTGGCGGCTAATTCGATTATCCGCGTAATTCGTTGTACTACGTTGCGGCTAATTCGATTATCCGCGTAATTAGTTGTACTTGACTTATAAAAAATGATAGGTGATAAAATCGATAACGTTTTGAACTCCCAAACCGATAACAACTTGAGTTAATAATATGCGCTTATTTATTGGACTTATGTCGGGCACCAGTGTGGATGCCATTGATGCGGTATTAGTTGAATTTGTCGGGGCCGACGTGCAGGTACATGCTGTGCATTCTCAGCCTTGGCCGCCATCTTTGCGCGAGGCGCTGCTAAATCTCAGCCAACACACACGAGAGCAAAGCATACTACATGACATAGCCATTCTTGATATCAGGCTGGGTGAATTATTTGCTGAGGCCTCTTTGGCGTTATTGGAAAAATCACAAACGCCGCGTGAACAAATTTGTGCGATAGGTAGCCCCGGGCAAACATTGTATCACCACCCGGACGGTACGCCGCCTTATACTTGGCAATTAGGTGATCCCAATGTTATTGCACAAATCACTGGTATTCCTACTGTTGCCGATTTTCGGCGACGGGATGTGGCCGCGGGTGGACAAGGTGCGCCTTTAGTGCCAGCGTTCCATAACGCCCACTGGCGTAGTCTAGACGAAAATCGTGTGATAGTTAATATCGGTGGCATTGCCAATATCAGTGTGCTACCGGCTGACGAAAATCAGGCCGTGATTGGATTTGACACTGGCCCCGGCAACGCGCTGTTAGATGCCCATGCTTATCAGCAACAACATTTGAGCATGGATAAGCAAGGTGCGTGGGCCGCGACGGGACAAATTCAGCCTTCATTGTTGGATGCCATGCTGGCTGATCCTTATTTTGCCAAACCGGCCCCTAAAACGACCGGGCGCGATTATTTTAATCTTGATTGGCTGAGCTGCCATACTTTAGGCTTGTCTCTGCATGCACAAGACATTCAAGCCACTTTGTGTCAACTCACGATTAGCAGCATTGCTCAGGCCGTGTTGCCATACGCACCACAGCGTTTATTGGTCTGTGGCGGCGGCGTACATAATCCATTGTTAATGGAAGGGTTGGCTAAACTGTTGCCAGATTGCGTGGTTGAATCGACGGCAACGGTTGGCATCGATCCCGATTTGGTTGAAGCGATAAGTTTTGCGTGGTTGGCTCAACGGCGCTTGGATAAACAACCGAGCAATTTGCCCTCCGTGACGGGCGCACGCCAGGCGGTGGTATTGGGAAGCCTTTATATCTGAAAAATTTTGGAGTCCAAGATTTATCTTGGACATCTGGAGTCCAAGATTTATCTTGGACATCGCATTGACAAAATAAAATTATTTAGTATTCAGTGAGTTACCTATAACCGGCCTAGGCCGGTATTTATTAACGTGAGTTCGGCTTTATTTTTCAATAAGTTATATAAATATTATGTGAATCAATTAGTTTATTGCAATTAGTTGATTAAAAAGACATTTTTTTATTAAACCCTTAGCATTAATATGTTAAAACCGAATATTTGTGGGCCATCAATTGGGATGAGCCAGTACAACTTAGGTTTTTTTTTAACTGATTGATATTTAAGTCGTTATAACTAAATAATTTATAACTCATTGATATTTAAAATAGAACTCGCGTTATTAGCAATCTATTCGCAATTTATTCGCAACGTTTGCGAATAGAAAAGCGGGTAAATCAACAAACTCTAAGTTTATATTCGCAATCTATTCGCAATTTGAGCGATCGGCCTCTTGAATCAGCCTTATAATTAATCGTGTTATTTTTAGCAAGTGCCTTATATTACTGGTAGTTACGGAACAAATTTCGGTTGCTGGCACGATAATAGCTTAAATATAGGGCATTTTGGTTGGAGTCCAAGATTTATCTTGGTTGGAGTCCAAGATTTATCTTGGACGTCCTTTGGTTGGAGTCCAAGATTTATCTTGGATGTGGCATTGACAAAATTAATTGATTGAGTATTCAATCAGTTACCTCTAAAAGGCCCTAGCGGTTATTTGGAAAGTTTTTAAAATAAAATCAATTGGTTAGTTTGCAAAGTGCGTAAGTCCTATTCTAAAATGGACTTCTTCCAAACTTCAGTCGGACGACTGCGCGTGAGGCGATAAATCGCTTACTACAAATGATGGCGGTTCATAAAACATGTTCCACTCTCAAAGAGGTATTACAATGGTTGACTCAATCGTTTCTGAGTTGACGGTGAATGAACTACGAGAGTTAATAAGAACAGAGGTTGAGCAAACCTTTTTAGACATGCTTGGTGATCCAGACGACGGCTTAGAATTACGTGAAGACATAAAAAGTAGATTAGAACGTTCATTAATTCACAAACAAGCGGGCTTATAAAATAACTTTCAATGAAGATGTTTTTATAAGTTATTGATTTTATAAGATTCAATTTAACCCTTAATTCACATATACTGAGCATCGTCATAAACTGAGCCGTTTGTCATTTCTACTTGCACGAGAAATCTGAGAAAACGATATTGGACGGGCGAAAGATTTCGTCGCAAATCTCTTGCGGGACAAAAGCGCAATTTGTGCGGGTGCGAAGTCTAAATAAAAAGTGGCAAATGGCGCAAGTCATTTTGTTGATTTTTTTTCTAAAAAGCAATAGACTGAGCATCGTCATAAACTGAGCCGTTTGTCATTTCGACTTGCACGAGAAATCTGAGAAATCGATATTGGACGTGCGAAAGATTTCGTCGCAAATCTCGTCAATGACAAAAGCGCAATTTGTGCCGGTGCGACGTCTAAAAAGTGGCAAATGGTGCCAACCATTTTGCTGATTTTCTTTCTAAAAAGCATTATTGAAAACTGACAAAAGGAGCGTCTATGAGTATAAGACTCAATAAACCGTTTCCGGTCATACCAGACACCGACTTGACTAAAAAGCGGTGGCAAGGCTCTGTTGTGCCTTGGCTAATGACCGGCGCGTTAGTTGTTCTGCCATTGAACACAAGTGCGGCTGTAGATGAATTCGTACTGAAAGATTTTTCAGATACTTCTTACTTCAGCCTGAATGGCGACGCAAAAACGGTATCAACCCCAGACGGTGTGGTGCTACGTTTAACCTCGGCTGCCAGAATTCAGTCCGGCAGTGTTTTTGGTACTACTAAAACGAGTACCGCCAATTTCAGTACCCATTTCACCTTCAGAATCACAAAACCGGGTGGCGTGCGTCCTGGTGGCGGTGATGGTTTTATGTTTGTGCTACAGCCGGTCAGTTCACTCGCCAAAGGCGAAGGGGGTGGTCTGGGATACGAAGGTATGCCAAAAAGTGTCGGCGTGGAATTTGACATTTGGAACAACCAAAAAGAGAAAAAGTCGTACAATGATCATGACGACAACCATGTCGGTATCAACATTCTGGGCAAATTTGATGGCACAACGGCCCGCGTTTCGCCATCTTTTGAGAATGGTCAAATTTGGCATGCGTGGATAGACTACGATGGCAACCAACTGGAAGTCAGGACAAATACCAGCGGCAAGCGGCCTTCAGAACCGTTGTTGACGCGAAAACTGAATATCTCAGACATTATGGGTGGGATCCCTAGAGCTTATCTAGGCTTTACCTCAGCCACGGGCGGTGCTTATGCTAATCATGATATCCTCTCTTTGACATATCGTGAGCAATATGCGCCGGTTGGGAAAGGAAGTGTTGATGTCTGGATGGCTGACTCCAAACGTGATAAGGGGGCCGAACCCAATAAAGTCAGTCGGCGTTTTTGGCTGAGTCCTGATGTTTGGATCCGAAACAAACAGGATGGTATCTCCAAGTATCAGAATGTGGAGTTTGGGCAGGACAATTATATCTATGTCAGAGCCAGAAACCGCGGCACTGCAACGGCCGAGAATACCACCGTTGAAGTCTACCGTTCCATTCCTTCAATCGGTACCCGCTGGCCCAAAGGCTGGCAATTCGTTGGCAAAACTCAGATTGATGCCATTGAGCCGAATGGCACTAAAGAGGTTGCAATTCGGTGGGATAAGGACGACATTTCCAAAGCCGGACACTACTGTTTATATGTCCGCGCACTGAACGATGCTGATCCGATGACGTCCAAAGAAGGTGGCGATTCCTTAGTGAATATGCGTAAAAACAACGCGGTTGCCTCGCGCAACTTCAATGTGGTTGATTTGTTGAAAAACGTGACCGATGAATTTGAGGTGACGCTGCATAACACCAAAGACGAGGATGCAGACATTGACATCGTCTTTGAAGAAGAGGACAATCTGCTTGACAATGATGGGGCCAAGGTCGTTGTTGATTTGGGGCCTAGCCTGTACTCGCGTTGGGAAGAAGCCGGTTCCAAGGGACTCAACATCAAAAAGGTGGGGGGTACCAAAGTCCAACTCCTGAAAACACCGGCTAAATTCACCGGTATTCCGATGAAGCCCGCTGAATCGCAGACTATCAAGACGAAAGTTGAGGCTTTTGAACCGATGCCCGGAGAAGGAACTTCTCGCGAATACCACTTCAGTACCCAAGAATTGGTGAACGGCGAACTCGCTGGTGGTGTGGATTATACCATGGTGACCAGAGCGCAAGACACGGATACCGATGGTGACGGCCTCAAGGATAACGATGGCAAAACCGATAAGTGGGAAATCAAAGCAGGAACGAATCCTCTGGATCCTCTGGATCCAACCGTTGCCCCCACGGAGAAACCCATTCATTTTGAAACGGCTCCAGAAAGCAGCAGCCCAACCCCAGACACGCCGACCACCAGCACCGTTCGTTATGTGCTTGAGTTAGCGAAAAATGTGCCAGGCCAATTTGAGGGCACGCTGTCTAACCTTGGAGACAAGACGACAAACATAGATCTCGTGTTTGAGGAAAAAAATCATCTGCTTGACACGGGTGAAGTGAAAGTCTTTGTTGATTTAGGGCCACTGTTTGAGGGTTGGCAAGCGGCCGGTGCGAAAGGACTCAACGTTAAGCGGGTGGGTGAGACGACCGAAGTCCAATTGCTGAAAACACCGGCTAAATTCACCGGTATTCCTCTGAACGGCAATGAGTCTCAAACCATCCAAATCAAAGTGGATGCCAAAAAACCCAAGCCCAAAGAAGTCACCCGCGAATATGCTTTCACCACTAAAAGTGCGAGTCCAATTCCAAGCACGGTAGAGAGCAACGTTCGTTATGTGCTTGATTTAGCGACAAATGTGTCTGGTCAATTTGATGCGCCACTGTCTAACCTTGAAGACAACGCGACAACTATCAACTTGGTGTTTGAAGAAAAGAACGATCTGATTGGGCAGAAACAAGCGAAAGTCCTGATTGATTTAGGGCCATTGTTTGAGCGTTGGCAAAAGGCCGGTACGAAGGGACTCAACGTGAAGCCGGTTGATGAGGGCACTCAAGTCCAACTGCTGAAAACGCCAGCCAAAGTCATGGGAATTCCTCTGAACGCGAGTGAATCGCAGACGCTGCTAATAATCGTGGAGGCTTTAGAAGAACCTAAGCCTAGAAAAAGAACCACGAGCGAGGAGTACCATTTTACGACCAAAGCCACTACTACTCGCCCAACGGAAAGCACGGTAGAAGAAACCACCACGACGCACGTTCGAGAGGCCACCCCGGCAGAGACGAAGACGAGTACTATTCGTTATGTCCTTGATTTAGCGGATCAAGTGGAAGGTCAATTTGATGCGCCACTGTCTAACCTTGAAGACAAGGCGACAACTATCAACCTGGTGTTTGAAGAAAAGAACAATCTGATTGGGCAGAAACAAGCGAAAGTCCTCATTGATTTAGGGCCATTGTTTTCGCGTTGGCACTACTCGGCCAACGGAAAGCACGGTGGAAGAAACCACGCGCATTCGTCGATGGGCTACCCCGGCAGAGACGACGACGAGTACCATTCGTTATATCCTTGATTTAGCGGATCAAGAAGTGGTCGGCCAATTTGAGGCGCCGGTGTCTAACTTGGAAAAGAAGCCAGCAAACATCAACCTTGTGTTTGAGGAACAGAACAATCTCCTTGACAAGGATAAATCGAGAGTCCTCGTTGATTTAGGGCCACTGTTTTCGCGTTGGCAAGCGGCCGGTGCCAAAGGAATCAACGTCAAGACGCTTGATGAGGGCACTCAAGTCCAATTGGTGAAAACACCAGCCAAAGTCATGGGAATTCCTTTGAACGCGAGTGAATCGCAGACGCTGCTACAGACGCTGCTAATAAGCGTGGAGGCTTTAGAAGAACCCAAGCCCAGAGAAAAAACCACGAGCGAGGAGTACCGTTTCTCAACCAAAGCCACTACTCGGCCAACGGAAAGCACGGTGGAAGAAACCACGCGCATTCGTCGATGGGCTACCCCGGCAGAGACGACGACGAGTACCATTCGTTATATCCTTGATTTA
>NBMI01000085.1 GCA_002085445.1 Candidatus Parabeggiatoa sp. nov. 2 | reverse complement strand
GGGAGTATCAGCCCTTTATCCCCTCGCCTAATGAGAGCTTAGGGTAACATTAATGCTTGAGAGTCCATTTTTTTGACGTGGAAGGCTAACCACCTCAAGCGTTTATAACGATACTTTAAAAATAAAAAAATGTCAATTTTTTTTAGATAATGTCCAGCCAATATCAATAGAGTTGTCCGAAAATAAGGGTTTTGTTAATTTAACTATTTGTTTTTATAATATAAATTTTTATTTACGGACAAGTCTAATAGTTATCAATATTTTTGTGGACTATATTATTTAACCCTTTGTTCTTACTTAAATTAGAGTGGAATAACCTGCACGTAAGGGATTATATTATCATTCATCTCTAAAAAAAATAAAGCGAATGGTAAGTAATATGCGCGACTAAAAGTGTGGCTTTACCCCGAAGGGGTAAAATGTTAAGAGCCACTGGTTACACTAAAGGAAAAACCAATGGATCCAACCCCGAAGGGAATAGCCCCGGGTGAAACCCGGGGAATAATCAACCTTTTTTATTTTACCACAGGTTTATCTCGCATAGCGAGTTACTGCGTTTCACTAAAGCTTTTCACCCTTTCGGGGTTGGGGCGTACCAATCATCTTTACCACAGGTTTTACTAAAGCTATTCCCTTCGGGGTTGGGGCGTGGGGTGTTAAATTTGCCATCAAATGTTCAAGTCTTTTTTCACTCTAAACATTACACCTAAGTTATTGATTTATATAGAGGGCATCTTGGGGCCATTCTTTTGAAATCAATGAGTTACATTAAATATGACAAAGTAGAATTAAACACAAAGAGCATGACAAAAATAGAGTGAAAAAAGACAGGGCAAAATCAACCAAAATTTAACACCCCCGTTGGGGCGTACCAATCACCTTTACCACAGGTTTTACTAAAGCTATTCACATTCAACCCCGTCGGGGTTGGGGCGTACCAATCATCTTTACCACAGGTTTTAGGTAACTCCTAAATAATAATATACCAGTTTGGTACCCTTCAATTAGGAAGAAAATGGGCAAAAGCCAAGGATTGCCCCTACAATGAAGGTGGCATGTAGGGGCAATCCCTTGTGGCTGCCTTTATGTGGTATATTAATTTGTTGGAGTTGCCTTACTAAAGCTATTCACATTCAACCCCGTCGGGGTTGGGGCGTGGGGTGTTAAATTTGCCATCAAATGTTCAAGTCTTTTTTCAGCCTAATTTTAAACACAAAGAGCATGACAAAAATAGAGTGAAAAAAGACCGGGCAAAATCAACCCAAATTTAACACCCCAGTTGGGGCGTACCAATCACCTTTACCACAGAAATTATTTTTCTGAAAATCTAAGTAGGTACGCATAAATCCATTTTTGGTGACGGTTTGTAGTAGTCGCTTTAGCGACTCACAAGCCGCTCATTATGTTAAAAGACTTTTGTTTACCCACTTATATCATCTTTTCACGCAAAAGGATGCGCGTTGCGCGACTTTTTGGGGTAACACTTTGGTGGATACGCGCAACGAAATCCACCCTACCCTAATAAATCAATGAGTTACTGTAAAATTGAACATTGCGTAGGATGTCTATAGGAGATCATTATGCCAACACAACACACACTCAATCAACTTGGTTTTGCGTTCATGATCCTCAGTTTTTCTCAGTCCGTCGTCGCTTCTTCAGATTGCGATCATGCCACTGATTTACTTTTCCACGCCTACTATCTCTATAGTCAAGGCCGTGCGGTTTCTCAGCAAAAACTTTTATTCAATAAGTCCTTGCGACTTTGCTCCGAAATGCCCGAAGTCCATAGCACCTTAGCTTCTATCTTGGAAAAGCAAGGCAAAGATGCCAAGGCTGTTTATCACTACGGACAAGCTGTCAGATATGACAAAAAGTTTTCTATGGCTTGGTATGGGCTGGGAGAAATTTATTACAAACAGAAGCGTTTTCCCCTTAGCCTCGAAGCGCATTTGCGCGCTTGCCAAACCGATAAGGATTCCAAGGCGCGAGCGATGGAACTTTTGGAAAGTAAGCGTTATGCCTTCACTGAAGAAGGCGATATTATCGACCATGAAGATTTACTGGTGTTGTATGACGGGCCGCGACGGCGAGGCCTCAATAAGATGCTGACAGATTGTGAACTGGGTGACGTAAAAGTGCAGCCGGTGCATACCTTCTTTAATTTGATCTTCCCCATCGGGGAGGCCACCTTACCACCGGAAGCAGAACGTCAACTTGAGGAAATTGCGGACGCACTGCTGAAAACCAATTCGCTCGTTAAGATACATGGATACGCTGATAATAAGCCCTATTTATACAGAAGTCAAGCAATGAGCGACAAACTTAATTTGGGGTTATCGCAAGATCGCGCTACAACGGTTGCTACAGCCTTAGCACAGTGGGGGGTTTCAATGGACCGGATGGAGGCAATCGGTCATGGCGTTAAGCTTTTGGGTGAGGGCAACCATAAAGGATTGCCCCTACATTACATAACGGTTTGTAGGGGCAATCCCACGTGCAAAGCCCTTAACTTAATGGCATTGGGTGGAAGGCTGGGGTGGTGAAAATTGTGAACCGAAGCGTAAGCCTTGCTAATTGTGAATTGTGAATTGTGTTTCAGGCAAAAGTACAGCGAAGCGAAACTTTTGCCTGAAATTGTGAATTGTTAATGAAAAGCTAATCAATAAGTTATTGTTTTTTAAGTCATTAAAAAATGCGGAATAACTAAAAATGGGATCAAGTTTTAGAACCCGTTGGAACCTCCTTTTCACCACCCCAGTGGAAGGCGGCTTCATTCTACAAGGTTTTAAAATGAAATGGGCCGCTTTTGCTACGGGCGCATTTCTATTTTCTTAACAGACAAGAACCAACGTTCCCAACCCCGAAGGTGTGAATAGCAAACTTTAGTTTGGCAGTGCCAGAGAAAGTTAGGCAGTGCCAAGTTAAAACTGCTGTTACCCGTCAATAGGACATTGACAGAGTACTAGTACAGTAAGGCGGAAATTCCCATACCACCCGCCAACAGCATTTTAGGCTAAAGTTTTTTGCAAAAAAACTTTAGTTGTCTTTACGCTTACGTACGTATCAGGGCACTGCAAGAGGCTCAGTAGGCTTTAGCCTACTTTCGCTTTTAGCCAACGGCTTCAGCCGTTGGCGTTGGGGTGGTATGGAAACTTCCGCCTTAGTGTACTAGTACCTTGTCAGCTTTCTTTTGTCTGGTAATTTTCGTTCGCTGTGGTGGGTTTCGTGGAACGAAACCCACCCTACAACCAGACAAAATAAAATTGACAGAGTACTAGGCATAATCAGTTGTACTAGGTATCAATTCGTTTATCCGCGTAATTAGTTGTACTAGGCATAATACTCGTCAATTAACTGAACTTTGTCGCCAGCGCGGTGTGCCCTGTCTCCAGGTGCAAAATGAGCCGGAATTATCAAAAAAGTGGTTTTTTCCTTATCGTGTGGTGGGTGTTACGGCGGGAACTTCTACGTTGGATTCGACGATAGAGAAGGTTTGTCAAACATTGGAATGTATGCACTTCTCAAATCAGTTAAAAAGGATTTCATTGAGAAAAATGCGTACAAACTTTAGTTTGTACGAGCCAGGCTCAAAACGAGGTTAAATCACCATGGACAAAAGAAATCTCTCGGCGTTATTTTAGTGGCGTTATTAGTCGGTGGATTGTTCTTGTGGAGTGTCACCAGTCCTAAGCACTCATCGACTCCTTCATAACGAGACTTATACTGAAAGTACAACTTCTTTTAGGAATAAACGAACGTTAATAATTAATTATTTTAAGGGCCCGTTTGTAGTAGGCGATTTATCGCCTCACGCGCAGTCGTCCAAAGTAACGTTTGGCCGCCGCCGCGGGTTTTGCAGAGTAGCGAGACGCGGGCTATGGTTATTAACATAAATTTTATAGGGTTATTTGGCGTATTTGAGGGCCATAAAATACTTTGGATGGTTTAAAATTAAGTTATGGCCCTCTGTCGTGCTTCATTATTGATACTTTTTGTAGGTGTTTTGTTGCTGACGTGCTGCCCACCATCGTCGCTCATCCTTATACATAATTTATTAAATACTTGATTTTTATGTATTTTAACGGATAGGCCCCACGTTGGGGATTGATTAAAAATCAATGCTCTTTTATCCGTTTCGGAACGCGTATCCGTTGTACTTATCAGGAATGCACCCGTTATCCAAAAGACTTGTGTATAACGATGAGCCATCTTCGTGGTGGGCAAGAAAAACACTTTGCCCACCCTACATGTTTAATGAAAAATGAAAAATGATTAAATCAATAAGAAGTCTATAATTTTGAAAGGAATTTTAGAAAAAGTTCATTTTGTCATTTTCACTGATTTGAAGTACGTTCCGTATAGTTATTCAGATTATGGAAACAAAAATCGCTTTAATATTATTGAGTTTAACTGCCTTAGTGCGCTTAGTTGGACAAATACTAGGTATCAACGTCATTGGCGCACTGGCTTTAATTGTAGATGTATATGCTCTCGGTTTGTTATTAGGATTACGGCATCGACAACGGGCCGTTTCGCCTTTTTGGTTGGCCGTCTTATTTGGCTTCGCTTTGCCCTTAGAACATATCATGCAGCACACCATTGGTTATGGTTTACAACAGATTTCGGCCGCTGGCGCTTGTCAGGTGTTGGGTTTGGGAACGGAGCCGGTGCAATGTGAAGGCATGAGAATTTGGTTGGCAGGAAAAGATGTCTTGGTGGATTTACCTTGTTCCGGCGCCAGAGGATTATTATTATTGTTCATTCTGTTTAGCGCCTTGGCAGCGATGACACGTCCTAGTTGGCATTATGCCAGTCTCGGTGTTGCAATAACTTTAATAGCGGCCTTTTTTGCTAATGTTATACGAATTGTCTTGTTAGCACTTGGACTCGCTTACGCTGATACCTTGGGTGGTATTGATGTGATGGCATCACCTTATCATGATTTAATCGGGTTTACGGCCTTAGGAATCGGCGTGATACCGGTTGTTTGGTGGGCGATGAAAGTGCCAAAACAAATCGCCCCGGCAGCTAGGGAGATTTTGGACGGTTTCTCCTTTATCAAAAAAGGGCAGTGGGGAATTCGTTTGATTGCGCTTCTGTTTGTCATACTTGCCATGGTGATCGTTAATTTGCCGACTCATCCGATAGATGTGGCAAGGAAAATAGAATCACCAGTCTTACCGGCTTTCATCAGTGATTTCTCGGCTGTTCATGGGAGTTTGTCGGCCCTAGAGCGAGATTATTTTACGCGCTACGGTGGTGGTGCTGCAAAAGCCAGTTATGGGCCGTTTGGGTTATTATTGGTTAGCACTTCGGCCCCATTACGCCATTTGCATACACCTATTGAATGTTTGGGGGGTGGAGGGCACAAAGTCCGTTATGTCACTTCAACTTATGGGCATTTACCCACGGCTATTTATCATAGTACTGATCCACGGGGACAGCGGTGGAAGATTCGAGTAACGTATGTTGCTGATAATGGTATGACGACACCTTATATATCTGAAGCCGTCTGGCAGTGGTTACAAAACCGTCGTCTCAATTGGACAATGGTTCAACGGATTGCGCCTTTTGAGGTGCCCCAAAATGAGATAGAAGAATGGGATATTGCTGTGGCAAGGGCGTTGGAGTTGCCTGTTGAAACTGTCGCATTTACCCGACATTGACTATAATAAGTGTAGCGAATGGCAGATAGTAAGTAAGTACAACGAATGACAGTAAGTACAGCGAATGAGGGACAGTAAGTAAGTACAACGAATTACGCGGATAAACGAATTGTCTGACTGATAGTAAGTACTGCGAATGACTGACAGTAAGTACAGCGAATTACGCGGATAAACGAATTGAATGACAGTAAGTACTGCGAATGACTGACAGTAAGTACAACGAATTACGCGGATAAACGAATTGAATGACTGACAGTTAGTACAGCGAATGACTGACAGTAAGTACAGCGAATGACTGACAGTAAGTACAACGAATTACGCGGATAAACGAATTGAATGACACTAAGTACAGCGAATGAGTGACAGTAAGTACAACGAATTGCGCGGATAAACGAATTGAATGACAGTAAGTACAGCGAATGACTGACAGTAAGTACAGCGAATGAGGGACAGTAAGTACAACGAATTACGCGGATAAACGAATTGAATGACAGTAAGTACAGCGAATGACTGACAGTAAGTACAGCGAATGAGGGACAGTAAGTACAGCGAATTACGCGGATAAACGAATTGAATGAGAGTAAGTACTTAAGTACAACGAATTACGCGGATAAACGAATTGTCTGACTGATAGTAAGTACTGCGAATGACTGACAGTAAGTACAGCGAATTACGCGGATAAACGAATTGAATTGAATGACAGTAAGTACTGCGAATGACTGACAGTACAACGGATTACGGGCCGATAAACGGATTGAATGGCACTAAGTACTGCGAATGACTGACAGTACAACGGATTACGGGCCGATAAACGAATTGAATGGCAGTAAGTACTGCGAATGAATGGCAGTAAGTACTGCGAATGACTGACAGTACAACGGATTACGGGCCGATAAACGAATTGAATGACTGGCAGTAAGTACAGCGAATGACACTAAGTACAACGAATTACGCGGATAAGCGAATTGAATGAATGACAGTACAACGAATTACGTGGATAAACGAATTGAATGAATGACAGTTAGTACAACGAATTACGCGGATAAACGAATTAGATTGTTCACGAAAATAAGACGGGGGCAGCAGCGGTGTCTGTGAGAGGAGAGCGACAATCATCAATTCGTATCATGTTTAATTCGTTTATCCGCGTCAATCATCAAATCGTGTCATGTATAATTCGTTTATCCGCGTAATTCGTTGTACTTAGCGAATTCGTTGTACTTCGCGTCATTCGTTGTACTAGTTGACGACAATCACAACGGAGGCGCAGCTATGTCTGTGAGAATAGAGCGACAATCATCAATTCGTGTCAGGTTTAATTCGTTTATCCGCGTAATTCGTTGTACTTCACTTCGCGTCATTCGTTGTACTTCGCGCAATTACTCTGATTTCTACCAGATGAATTACCAATTACCAATGATGATCCTAAAAAGGAGAAAAAAACCATGTTAAACATGAAAAAATCACTGTTGTTAATTTCTCTCAGTGTCGTGCCCATCGCTCACGCTGAGATTGACGTTGATAAACTCGGTGGGCGCGTGGAGGCCGTCACGCCGGCCGGTGATACCTTAGTCTTTCCGACTTTGAAAACCAACATTGACGTTGACATTCAAGGCGATTTAGCCACCGTCTCCGTCCAACAGACTTTTGAGAATCCGCTCAACACGCCGCTCAATGTGACTTACTTGTTTCCGCTCAACAAAGCGGCGGCCGTGTACAAAATGGTCATGGAAGTGGGCCAGGAAAGGATTCGCGCTCAAATCAAAAAGGAAGAAGAAGCGCAAGCCACCTTTGACAAAGCCAAACAAGAAGGCAAAAGCGCGGCTTTGTTAAAGCAGCATCGTCCCAACATGTTTACTCAGGACATTGCCAACCTGATGCCCGGCTTACCGATTAAGGTGACGTTGCACTACGTCCAAACGCTACCCAAGGAAGATGGTGCTTATGAATTGGTCATTCCGTTAGTCGTCGGGCCGCGTTTTCAACCGCCTCACGCTGGTATTGCTCCACCTTCTGACGACAATGGCCCTCAACAGAAGCAAACCTCCCAATTCGGCCAGTGGGAACTTGAGGCCTTACCGTCTTATCCGCCAGTCAAAGGGTTGGATATCCCTGAAACCATTGACGCAGAACGGGTTGCGATTCAGATTCATCTCAATGGCGGCATGCCCATTCAACAAGTTGAGAGTCGAACCCATCAACTCGACATACAAACTTCTCTTGAAAATCAACGCCTTATCAGACTTGCCAAAGGCCGTGTGATTGATAATCGAGATTTTGTCTTGCGGTACCGTTTGAGCGGAAACAAGAATCAGGCCGGCTTGTTAGCCTATTATGGTGAACAGCAAGGTTTTTTTAGTTTGCTGATTGAACCGCCGGCTATTCCTCAAGCTAACCAAATTACGCCGCGTGAAATGGTGTTTGTTCTGGATTGCTCCGGCTCCATGAGTGGTTTACCTTTAAACGCCAGTAAGGCCTTTATGCGTGAAGTATTGCAGAATCTTCGCCCAACCGATACCTTTCGGATTATTCGTTTTAGCGAATCGGCCACGGAATTTTCTCGTGTGCCTTTGCCAGCAACACCAGAGAATATTCGAGACGGGATTCGTTACACGAACAGTTTGCAGGGTTCTGGTGGTACAATAATGGCAGAGGGGATTAAACAAGCGTTAAGTGTGCAGGTTCCAAAAGGTTCTGTGCGCTTGGTCACCTTTTTGACTGATGGCTACATTGGCAATGAGCATGAAGTCTTGAAGTTGATTAACCGGTTAATTGGTTCGGCCCGCTTATTTACTTTTGGGGTAGGAACTGGCCTAAATCGCTTTTTGTTGTCAGAAATGGGGCGCGTAGGACGTGGTTTTACTCGTTATATGGATCCCACAGAAGAGGTGCAATCGGTCGCCAAAGAACTTGCACAACGGTTGCAATCGCCAGTGTTGACAGACATTAGCGTTGACTGGGGCAAATTACAACCGACAGAACTCATGCCGCAAGCCATTCCCGATTTGTTTGCTGGGCAAACCATTCGTGTTCAAGGGCGCTATGCCAAAGCCGGCCGATACGTGATTAAAGTCAAAGGCCGTGTGAATGGACGTGCGGCAACTTTGCCGCTCGAAATCAGCTTACCTGAGCAGAGTACACAAGGTGAAGCGATAGCGTTGATTTGGGGCCGTTCGGCCATTAAGGAAAAAATGCGTTTGTTGAATACACCCGACTCGATGCGTTCTGTGCGGGTTTCTGATGAGGAATTGAAACAACAAGTGACGCAGTTAGGGCTAGATTTTTCTTTAGTCACACAGTGGACGGCCTTTGTGGCGGTGTCAGAACAAGTGTATAATCCTAATGCCGCGCAGACACCCACTCGTCATATGCCACTCCCTAAGGTGAAAGGCGTGAGTCAACGGGCTTATGGAAACCCAGCCAACACGAAAAGCAACTCTCCTAAAACCTTTACCGGCAGTGGTGTACCTGAACCGGCAATGGTGTTTGGGTTATTGTTGGTGTTGATGGTTTTAGGGTGGTTTTTGCTGAAGAGAAAGCAGGAGTCCAAACTTTAGTTTGGCAAGGAGTCCAAACTTTAGTTTGGCAAGGAGTCCAAACTTTAGTTTGGCAGTGCCAGAGTGAGTACTTAAAGAATTGCCTACTACAAACGGTGAGGCGATAAATCGCCTACTACAAACGGGGCCCCCGGCGAGGCGATAAATCGCCTACTACAAACGGAGGTGACGAATTCCTGATTATGGGATCGTCATAAATTTTCATTTTTCAATTTTCATTCGTTTTCGGGTCTTTCTTCTCCAATTTTCGCGTCGCTTACGATAGATAGTCGAAGCATCAATTTCTAACAGCGTAGCGGCTTTGGAAATATCACCTCCGCAAGCTTCAATGGCTTGCTCAATCAACTCTTTTTCGGCTTGCCACAGGGGGAGAATCTTGGAAGGAGGCGCGGCGATAGTTTTTGAGGTGGGCAGTATTGCCAGTTGCGTATGAACAGAAGTCGTTGGTTGAAAATGTCGCGCATTTGAACGGTTTGTTGGCAACTCTTCCAGTGACGGCAACATTTCAGGCGTTACCACTTGGCCTTCGTTTAGCACCACAGTACGGCGGATGACATTTTGCAATTGCCGCACATTGCCGGGCCACTCATAATCCTTTAAAATCGCCTCTGTTTCTGGCGCGAAACTCACAAACGATTTGTGTTCCTCTGTTGCATAGCGAATCAAAAACTGTCTGCCAATGAGTAACACATCATCGCCACGTTCACGCAGTGGGGGCAAGTGGATAGGAATAACATTCAAGCGGTAATAAAGATCTTCACGGAAATGCCCTGATTCTATCAGGGCTATTGGGTCATAATGTGTTGCACAGATAAACCGGATATCGACTTTTTTTGACCAGCTACTGCCAACTTTTTGAATAGTGCCTGTTTGTATAAAGCGTAGTAGCTTACTTTGTAAATCCAAATCCATGTCCCCGATTTCATCTAAAAACAACGTGCCCCCATTGGCAATCGAGGCGGCCCCCGCTTGGTTTTGATTCGCGCCGGTAAATGCGCCTTTGATATGTCCAAATATTTGACTTTCCATCAACTCTTTTGGAATAGCGGCACAATTGAGCGGGATAAACGGCTTATCCTTACGTTGACCTTGTTTATGAATCGCATCCGCGCACAGTTCTTTGCCGGTGCCGCTTTCTCCAGTAATAAACACCGAGGCATTGCTCTTAGCGACATTATCAATAATGTGATAAATGGCTTGCATCGGCTCGGAAGCACCAATAAAATCGTAGTATTTGTCACGTTTACCAATTCTTGTATAATAATCAACGAGTTGACTTAACCGGCTTTGGCGTAGCGCATTGCGTAGTGTGACAATAAGTCGATTGGCAGTAAACGGTTTTTCAATAAAATCAAAGGCCCCATAACGCATTGCTTTAACCACAACTTCGACTGAGTTTTGCGAGGTGGTAATAATAACCGCACTGCCAAGCTGCTGTTGCTGGACGTACTTGAGAATTTCCATGCCATTCATATCGGGCAATCCGAGATCAAGTAAAATGGCATTTGGGATATTTTTTTGTAGATAAGCAAAAACGGCCGCACCGGTTTCTACATGTGTCAAATTCACCTGTTCTTCGTACAAATAGCTTTTATACGTCGTGGCAACCACGACATCGTCTTCGACGAGCAACACACTGGGATGTGGTTGAGTTCTCATTCTGGCTCCTACCTAACTTGGACTTTGAGGTTTTTTCACTAGGCATAACTGCTGAGCGACAGTAAGCCTTTAGTTTGGGATAAAAAACTAGGATTGCAAAATGAACAAAGTTCAGGAGTCCAAACTTTAGTTTGGTAATGCCAAGATAAATCTTGGACTCCTATTGCTGATGAAAGAATGACTTTTTAACAAATCCCTTCTATAATTAATCAAACCAAACGGAGAGATTAATGGAATTAACTGATGAACAATGGGCAATTATTAATGCATCCGAACACATTTTGAAAGTTAACGCCGTTGCCGGCAGCGGCAAAACAACAACCCTATTGGAATATGCCAAACGACGGCCAAAACAACGGATTTTATATTTAACGTTCAATAGATCATCTTCCGATGAAATGAAGAAAAAGTGTGCCGGTGCAAACCTTGAAAATCTCACGGTTCAAACCTTTCATGCCTTAGCATACCACCATGCAAATGGCCGGCATTATGAACTGATTAATGACTTCAGTGAGTGGACGATTTTTGATGGTTACGTCAAAGGAGAAATCGACGAAAAAAGAGAAAAGATGCTGCTCATTTCATGGCTGATAAAAGATATGATGATTTTTTACCTCAATTCGTCTCATATCTATATAGATAAAGCGCTTCTTGCCAGTTATAGGAATGAAACTCAGCCCCAGAACAAAGTGGGCATTTTATTATCTTGTTATGCGGATTTCATTCTGAAAACGCTTAAAAATATTCTGACACAGATGAAGAAAGGAGAAATACCGGCCATTCATGACTTTTATCTGAAAATGTTTCATTTATCAAAGCCTACCTTATTTTACGACATAATCTTGATTGACGAAGCCCAAGACTTGTCAGGCGTTATGTTAGATGTGCTTAAACTACAAAAGGCATCAAGGATTTTTGTAGGAGATACCTTTCAACAAATTTACGCGTTCCGCTATGCTATCAATGCACTAGACAAAATCGATTGCCTCGAATATTCATTAACGCAAACTTTTCGTTTTGGCGAGCCATTGGCGCGAAAAATCTCGAAAATTGTTAATCGCGGCTACGGTATCTTGAATGATAGACGTCATTTCCTCAAAATAACCGGAACAAACAAGAATACCGAGATTATTCATTCTTTGGGAGGCGATGGACAACAAATTACGGTTATTTCAAGAAGTGTTTTAAAACTTTTTAGTGAAATCGCTAACTATTTATCCGGTAATCTCAAATTTTACTTTGAAGGCGGATATGACAGCTATGGCTTTATGAACGCTCGCGTTTTGAGTGTCTTCTATTTGTATCAGGAGAATTACGATAAGATCAATGATAAATTTATAAAGCGATTCAGTCGTTTTTATAAACTAAGGGACTTTGCTAAGGCTTCACAAAATCGTCAGCTATTAAACACTTGTGAGCTTGTCCAGACATACAGAGAAGATTTGTTTGATCTCAATAAAAAAATAAAGCAACGCCTTGTGTCTAAGGAAGTTGCAGATGTGATTTTCACAACAACCCACAAAGCGAAGGGACAAGAATATCAAAATGTCCATATGGTTAGAGAAGACTTCATCACTCGCGAACAACTGGAAAATGCCGTCAAAAACCCGGATGAATATAATTTTCAGAAGCTTAGAGAAGAACTCAATATTTTTTACGTTGCCGCAACGAGAGCGATAGATAATATCAGCTTACACAAATTTTGAAATGTCTTTAGCTGGAGTCCAAAGCTTTAGCTTTGGCAGGAGTCCAAACTTTAGTTTGGCAGTCGCCGTTTAGCAGGAATCCAAACTTGAGTTTGGCAGGAATCCGTTTGGCAGGAGTCCAAACTTGAGTTTGGCAGGAGTCGTTTGGCAGGAGTCCAAACGCTAGTTTCGCCTTAACGAGACTTATAGATTAAGTCGCTAAAGCGACTACTACAAACATTAAGTCGCTAAAGCGACTACTACAAACACTACTACAAACACTACTACAAACACTACTACAAACACTACTACAAACACTACTACAAACACTACTACAAACTTATGGATTAAGTTTTGGCATCCACTTTATACTGAGCGTCCTTGAAAGCCATTATCACTACAAAACCCATGAATTGTGTGTGGCTATTTTAGCAATCCGGTTTGGGGGCCATAAAATCTTTTGGAAGTTTTCAAATTAAAGTCTGGCCCTCAAACGCGCAATACCATGCACAAGGATTGTATATAATAAGGGATTTAATTTGTTCATTCTCTTATCTAAGCGAAAAAATCAGTTTTTATATACAATCTTTGTACTAACGGATAATAATAACTTATTGTTTGGACGCACGAAAAAACTTGATCATCGAGTCTAACGAACCGAAGATCAGCAGAGCTAATCCTTGTAGTTACAGTCCAAACTAAAGTTTGGACTTCTTCCGTCCTAGATTATTCTACTGTAAAGTTTATTACGGGTTCGCCATTGAAATAAAGTTCACCATTGCTGAGTCTATAGCCCACATAGGCCGTAAAATCCCCTGGCATGTTTTTTAAATGGCCGTCAAAGACGGGAATATTGATGCACCCCAGCAAAGTTTCTTGTTGATCGGCAATTGCCAAATCAGCAATGTTCTTCCTATCCCATGAGATCCATTCGTCACCGTTTCGCATGAAATAATGAATGATGTCATCCGCCGTCGTATATTTGCCCACCGTGAAAATGTCGGCCGGTTGTCCAATATGGTTGGTGTCAACCTTGATGGTAAACGTGACAAATACCGTGTCGTCTTGGCTGACAACGGGAACATTCTCATCTCCGCCTAGCGAGTTAGTGACAAGCCCTACAAAGTGGGCCTCTGTAGAGAGAGAGTTGCCTTCAGCATCAACACCGGTTCCGTTGTTAGAGGTGTTTTCGGCAACCGTGACAGTGACCGTTTCACTGTCAATTGTGCCAGTGGGGTTGGTAATGCGTACCCAGTATTGAGTCGTTTCCCTCAACGGCTTTGTTATGAAAACAGGATTGTTTTCAATGTCGGCTATCAGTGTGCTGTCATCGCCACTTTCGCCTTGATACCATTGATAAATAAACGGTAAGGCAATATTGGTTTCCCATTGACTGCCTATTGGATCATCTGTGATTTCAATTGCTTCGCCGTCACGGTTATTTAAGTTGACGACTAAGGTAGCCGTTTGACATTCCTCAATGGATTTATCCTGCGGTTGCGAAGCCAGAGTGAAATCGGTTTCGCCTTCCTCAATACGCAGTATTAGATGACCGGTTCCGTTGTCCACGCCACCGACATCAATATAGTAAGTCAGGTTTTCAGTCAGCGGTATGGTGATTTGTGAGGAAAGGCTCTGCTCAGTCACTATCGCATTGTCATTGCAAGCGTTTTCCAACTCGGTGAGCGGATGCTCGGTGCCTTGCCAAATAGAGAGCACGGTGTCGTAACCTGATCCAGCGGTAGAAAATGTCACGTTGTTGTAATCGGTGCTCGGTTTAAGAAAATACCAAACACTGGCACCGGCATCGGGTACGCAACTTGGAAACAGTTCATCAATTTCAATCGTTGCGCCTCCGGTGTTTTGGGTATTGGTATAAGGGAGTGGTTCTTCTATTTCAATGGCATTTGCGAGATAATCATTCGTTGGGGGCAGCGTCAGATTAAGCACTAAAAGCCCGGTTTCTTCAAGTAAACTACCGCCCCCGGTTTCAGCCGCCGAGATATTAATATAATAAGTTGTCCCGGCCGCTAGTTCTACGCCCACTTGTGATTGAGGCCCACTGTTGTCGTCATTACAAAGAACTTCTTCAGTGAGTGGGTGCTGATCACCTTCCCATATCGACAAGACGGTGTTGTAATCAGAGCCAGCAGTGTCAAAAACCGCTCTTTGATCGGTTGTTGGTGTGTATTGATACCAAACACTGGCACTATTTTTTTCGTTGCAGTCAGAAACCCGTTCATCAGGTTCGTTGGTAGCGCCTTGAGTCAGTTGGGTGTTGCGGTAGGATGATAAGCCAGCGTCTAGTGTGATTTCTATGGCATCGGCCAAATTGTCGTTGGTTAACGGATTGGCTTGTTTAGCATTTAATACCACGGAACCTGTTTCTCCATTATAGCCGCTGATATTGATGTAATAGGTCGTATTTTCTTCAGTTTCTACAATGAGTTGCGATTGTGAGCGATTATTGTTGTCATCATTACAGGCGACGGCAGTGAGAGGATGCGTGGTACCGCTCCACACGGATAGCACGGTGTCGTAGTCAGAGCCAAAGCTATCAAAAACAAGGGTTTGGTTATCGGTGGCAGTGTATTGGTACCAGACGCTGGCACCGGCTTCGTTAAGGCACTGAGGGCGTATCTCGGCCGCTTCATTGCTTGCGCCAGAGGTGTCTTGTTGGTGGGTGTAGGGAAGTGTTTCTATGTTGAGGGCCGCAGCTAGGTTGTCGTTCGCCGGAGCAGCCGCTAATCCGAGAGGCGTAAACAGCATGGAGAGGATAATCCAGATGGTTCTAGGTAGAATTGAGAGTTTTTTCATGTCTGTTTCCTTTTAATTAAGTAAGTCTAAAGCTAACACGTCGGATGGCTCCAAAAATTTCCAAAAAGTCGGATGGTATGAGCCAAAGCTGAAGCTTTGGACTCAACTACCTTCAAGCCCCAACGGGGCGATATTAATATAGCCAGGGGCAACGCCCCTGGAAATCCAAGTTATGCCCACGTTGAGTATATGAGCCAAAGCTGAAGCTTTGGACTCCAAAAATTTCCAAAAAGTCGGATGGTATACTCAAAAAGGGAACAAATTGGACTTTTTGAGAAACAAAAATAACTTAAGTAACTACCGAAAAGCCCCAACGGGGCGATATTAATATAGCCAGGGGCAACGCCCCTGGAAATCCAAGTTATGCCCACGTTGAGTATATGAGCCAAAGCTGGAGCTTTGGATTCCAAAACGAAAAACGCCCGAATACGAGAAGTATCCGGGCGTAAATAGGGCTGAGTAGGCCAGCTTTAGCTTGGGCCGTACAAACTAAAGTTTGTACTCCTAAGTTTGTACTCCTAAGTTTGTACTCCTAACGTGGGCTGCAATCTGGGCCAATAATCTTGCCTTTGGCATGGCCGGCACCACTTTTTTTACTACCGGCTTTCGCCAGTGCTTCAATCTCGCCTTCTGGATAAGAAGCGTCTAGCGTAAAGGAGAACTGATCATTGCTGAAGCCACCGCTGGTATCCCACTTGATGCCATAGAAGCCTGTACTGCCATCACGACCATGACCGCCGTAGGTGGTGTTTGAAGGTTCATTGTTATTAACAACCTTGGCACAATTGCCAACACCCAAAACAAAGTGGCTTAAGTCTTTACCGCTGTTTTCTTGAACGCGGTAAGTCCAAGTGTTGTCCTCGTGGCTCACCAGACTGACTTGGTATTTGTCTTCGTCACTGATGGCAATCTCAACCGAATCAAGAGCCGATTGGCTATTGGGTGTCGGTGATGTGGTGTCAACGTTGTCCTTGTCGCCGTTATCCGTGCTGTCCTTGTCCTCACTTGGTGTATTGCCAGAGGCTTGCTCGCCTTTATTCTTAATGAACGCTTTAACGGCCGCTATAGCCTTATCGAGCTTATCACCGATTCCGTCAGCCTGCTGCTTGGCTTGATCGAGATCGCTCGCACCGCTGATCGGTTGCAGTTGAGTTAAGGCCTCAGTGATGAGCGTCTTAACTTGGTCAGCCGAGATCGCGTCTGCGTATTCTTTAGCTTTCGTGAGTTTGTCGACAACAGACGCAGCTTGGTTCTTGGCCTTGTTGAGCTTCTTAGCCTTGGCGAGCTTCTTGTCGTTGTTTTTCGCCTGCTTCAGCGTTTTTAGAAGCTTGCGAGCCGTTTTGAGTTTGGAAGCGTTGTCTTGAGCTTGCTCGACGGCTTCAATGATCTGATCAGCTTCACCGGGATTGAGCTGGAGAGCAATCTCGTCAGTGATATTTTTCAGTTCATCCAATTGATCTTCTAAAGCCTCACTCTGCCTGTCAATCGCGTCATCAGTCGTGTTTTCATCTGTCGCGTTTCCATCTGTCGCTTGCTCAAGCTGGGCTTGAGCGTCCGCTACTGCTTGATTGAGGTCGTCTCTTGTCAATTCAGGTTCGGTTGAACCCCCGTTAGCGCCTTCTCCAGCCGTCCAATCGCCCTGCGGCTGTTGAGCCTCTTCACCCGGGCAAGAAGGTAGGCTTGTCACCATCGCGATGCCATCGTTTATGCACTCGGTGAAGACATAAGCAATGAATTCACCCGTCATGTCTTCAGTCTTGGTAAAGCTGAACCCGAAGGTGTAGTCACCCAGATTACTGGCATTTTCATTGAGGCCTGTCGGGAAATTAAGCCCCATACCTGCTAACTCGGCCTGAGTTAAACGACGGAAGTTATCATTTGCAACCTTATCCCCAGACGCGATTTCTTGAGGAACACTACGCACGGCCTTCCAGCTAAAGTAGTCGTTGTGTATCGGCAAATCACCGAGATCACCCCGATTGTAACTCTTGAAGCTTGACCAACCATGATTCTTCTTAGTCACGTCTTTCAAGGTGACATTTGCATAGAGACCTAGCTCTGTAGCATCAGAGTCGTTATCGGGGGCAAAGTGAACAGCATACTTCGTGCCAGCAAAGTCAAACACAAAATCGGTGAAATTGACATTTTCACCCTTGTACATGAGTGGATCATCCGGGGACATATTGGCACTGATAGCCACCGTAATGGTATCGCCCTCTTGCTTAAGAGCTATGCCGTGTATTTCGAGTTTATCAAAACCGGTGGCATCTCCGAAGGCATCCTTCACGTACATCCAGTCGGTGTCGTCCATGACGCAGAATGGATCAGCTATGTTGTCTTTTGGTATGCACGCCGCAACGGCTTCTATATCCGTATAGGGAGCGATATCGCCATTAACCGTTTTGAGATCGCCAGTTTTGAGATCGAGCGTCCGGAGAGTGCGAGAATTATGCACCTTGAGCAACAAGGTATGGTTGTCTTGCAGCATTTCAACGGTTTCGATATTCCCGCCTACCGCATAGTTCTTGAACCATTCAAATGTCCCTTCACCATCGACTTCGGAGACTTTATAAATATAAACATCGATGTTACCCCCGTTAGCCACAAAGAGGTACTTGCCGGTGTGATCCCATGCGATGTCCTCAACGTGTGAGGTGTACTTTTGCCAAGCCTTTATATCCCCTGAAAGACAGGCCTTAAAACCATCCGTCGCGTAAGGCAATACTAACGTAGAGTTAGCCGGGTTTGCCATGTCAACATCAATCAGTCCACATTCTTCTGACCATGCGAAGAGGCCACCGGCCGGATGGAACGAGAGGGCCGAGATTTCTGTACCACACACCTGTTGGCCTTTTACAGAGAAACAAACCTGGCCGAGCCTTTCTTCAATGTCGCCGGTGTTGGTGTTGATTTTAGAGAGAACACCCACATTATCCACGACATCATCGGCAACATCATCACCAGAAGACGCGATTAAGTCACCATCGCTGTTGATGTCTAAGCCTTCAAAGTCTTTACCCTCATGCATCGGCCCCAAGGGTTGAACCTCATAAGTGACGGAATCAATGGTGACAAATTGCGAGTCATTCAGCTTATCGTCATGCACCCCGTAAATGATATCGCATTCATCGGCCACCGCGCTGCCAGCACTCAACAGAACAGCCATAGAGACACCGCCTACCGTCAGGCATTTTTTAATCGCTTGCCCTAATGGGTCTTTTTTGAGTTGATTACGCATTTTGGCTATCTCCTCTTTTTGATTTCTGCTACAAACCTCCGATTCATGCTATGAATCGGAGATATTCATTGCTTGTTTGTGTACTTTCGGCCTGTCATTCTTGGTTGAATTGTAAAACAAACAATTGGTCATCCAAATTTCCACCACAACGAAATTTATCAATTTATAAGAAATTTTTCAATGGGTGAAGTTTTTGTTGCTGGTGGATTTAAATGACAGCGCCTGAATAACCCGTTGATTTAACGTCGTTTTGTTTGTAGCCACCGCCGTAAGTTCGCAATTTGCAAATCAATCTAAAAATAGAGTCTCATTTTGAAAATTGTTTAGTGCTTCCAAAGAGAAGGAATTTGCTTTGGGTGCGAATAGCGAACAGCGAATAGTGAATGAGTTCAGGAATGCAAAGCGTGGCTAAGCACCAAACGCCCAACGCTCTATCACTTCATAACGTGCCCCTTTAAAGTCAAGAATAGAACGCACTAAACAAAAATCCTCCACGGCCCAAGCAAGGGGTGTAACCGGCGGCAAGGTTTTCGTCCGCGCCGCTTTACGCATCAACGTAAAATGGGCTTGAAAGGGCCGAGTATCGGGGCGATAGCCACAATCTTGCAAGCCGCTGCTGAGAGTAGCCACTAAACCCTGCAAAGCCTCTGGCGTTTCGCTCGCGCCCAGCCATAAAATACGTGGTTTGGCCCAATAATCTAATTTATCTAAAGACAGGCTAAACCGGCTTGCTTGCACTGTGGTAGCGACTTGCTGCACACACTGTTTGACCTGCCTATCGATCTCACCGAGAAACGCTAAAGTGATATGCCAATTCTCTGGCGGCACGATTTTACCGCTCATGTCAGACAATACCGGTTGGCTGAGTTCATTGATGGCTTGACGCACATTATCATCAGGCCATAGCGCAAAAAAGAGGCGTTCTGTAGAATTATTCGACATAGTAATAGAATTAAGAATGAAAAATGAAAAATTAAGAATGAACATTTTAGGCTAAAGTGAATAGCCACTGGTATTGAGTCTTCAGTGCCCTTTAGGGCACTTCAGCTATTAGACGACGGCTTTACCAAAGGCGGGGGGATTATTTGTTTCTAATTCCGCAAACTGTGTGGCATTGAAGTGAAAACCTGGGGTTTTTGGTATCAGATACGCACCAAGCGAACGGGTTGAATATTAAGAGCCACTGGTGCAACTAAAGGTTTTGGCATCACAGCGCCACGTTGTTTGAATGTGAAAATCTTTTTCCCTCATGTTTTACCTGGTACGCTGTCAATTTTGTTTTGTCTGGTGCGTAAAACGCACATCAAACGCTCAACCTGCGCGTGTAACGCACCCGACCCGGCAGTTTGACAAGGTACTAGCGTTTGGATTCCTAGTCCTGCCAAACTAAAGTCTGAGTTTCTTGTTCAGGCCGATTTGCTTATAAGGATGACGGGCTATTTTTGGGCGTTTTTGGGGCGTAAAGCTAGAAAAACAAATGGCATAAGACAACGTGTTTCGGTTGATTATTCTGATTAATTATTGATTATAACAGAGGGTTTAAAAATAGCGGTCTATTGAACAATAATGTCTCGTTAACTTTTTGGCTTGTCTCGTTGCCATGGGATAAAAAATTTTTTAAAAACTAATTGTGAATAATGATTCTATTCTTATAATATTAATACACACTTTTATTAAGCGTATTACCAAAATACGCGGCTCTCTGAGGGTGGCTTTTTTGACTAACAATCGCTATTTTTTATAAAAAGTATGGCAATTTATAGTTTATTAACAATAAACGCTTATTTTACTCAGTTAAAATTCTATTTATTAGAAAATTTACGGGGGTTATAGTTTTTTAAAGTTGTGTATTTATATAGCATAACTGACTGTTAAACTTATAAAATTTAAACGTTATTTGCAGCATAAAGGCCGTTAAGTCTACAATTTTTTATTAAGGCTTTCCATGGGCGGTGCTTTGTATTAATCTCGCCAAAGGGGCCAGTAGTGCTTTAGGCCGATCATTTTTGGCTGATAAACTGATAATATAGATATTTAGATAATTATTTAGTCCCCTTTAGGGGACTTGAGCTTTTAGATGTTGGCTGTTTTGAAATTATTTACCTGAAAATCTATATAAACCCGATTGCAAACTTGAGGAAAGTCTCATGTCACATCATCTCGAAGAACGTATTTACCATCGTAAAATGACGCGCCGGGATTTTTTATGGCTGGCTTCCGTCTCGACAGCCGCCATTGCAATCCCCGGCTGCGCCGTTAATCCCGTCACCGGCCAAACGCAGTTGATGCTAATGTCGGAAACTGATGAAATTCAAGTAGATAAGCAACACTCCCCCCACCAATTCTCGGCCGACTATGGGCCTTTGCAGGATCAGGCTCTTAATAATTATATCAGTGGCGTTGGTAATCGCATGGCCGCTCTTTCTCATCGTCAGAAAATGCCCTATTCCTTTCGGGGCGTGAATGCCACTTATGTGAACGCGTACGCTTTTCCGGGCGGTAGCATTGCCACGACACGAGGCATTATGGTGGCACTGAAGGATGAAGCCGAACTTGCCGGTTTGCTGGGACATGAAATCGGTCATGTTAACGCCCGTCACACGGCCGCACGCATGAGTACAAATAGGCTCATTGGCCTCACCCTGGCGGTAGGGACGGTGGCTCTTAGCACCTCAAGAAAATATGGCCAATACGCACAACTTGCCGGTTTATTGGGCCAAATTGGGGCCGTGGCGCTGCTTGCTCACTATAGCCGAGATGATGAACGCCAAGCGGATGCGTTGGGCATGGAATATATGACTAAGGCCGGGCACAGTCCTCAAGGCATGGTGGGACTGATGGAATTGTTAAACACCATTAACAAGCACAAACCCAACGCCATTGAAACGATGTTTGCAACGCATCCGATGAGTTCGGAGCGATACCAAACTGCCAAAGTGTCGGCCGGCACCCAATACGGTGCCATGAAAAAACTTCCGCTTAACCGAGATCGCTACATGGACAACACGGCAAAACTCCGCCGGATGAAAAAATCCATCGAAGCCATGCAGCAAGGCGATAAGGAGATGGCGAAAAAACAATTTCGCCCTGCCGAGCGCCAATTTAAAAAGGCCTTAAAACGCACCCCCAAAGACTATGCTGCCTTGGTGATGATGGGCAAATGCCAACTCGTGCAAGAAAAACCCAATCAGGCACGCCCATACTTGGCGCTGGCAAAACAAGTGTATCCTGCCGAAGCCCAAGCGCATCATCTTAGCGGCATTAGCCACATGATGGGAAAGCAATTCAGTGCGGCTTACCAAGACTTTGACACCTACGAAAAACGGTTGCCGGGTAATCCGAATACCATTTTTTTAAAGGGAACCGCCTTAGAAGGAATGCAAAACAAACGTGCGGCAGCGGCCGAATACACACGTTATCTCGGAATAACCAATCAAGGCGATCAAGCGCAATACGCGCTTCAGCGCTTGATTAAATGGGGATATGCCAAACCAGTGCGGTAACTCAGGAGTCCAAACTTTAGTTTGGACGGATTATCGAGTATTTTACCCGTCAAAAATATATTGACAGACTACTAACGAGAGTTCGAGTTATTTTTCAATAAGTTATATAAATTTTATATTAATCAATTGGTTGAAAATAATTAGTTGATTAAAATATATTTTTTTGACTATTAAACCCTTAGCATTAATACGTTAATAACCCTTATTTGTGGGCCATCAACTGGAAGAAGTAAGTACAACTTATGTGTTTTGTTTTTAACTGATTGATAATTAAGTCATTATAACTAAATAATTGATATAACTAATAATTTTATAACCCATTGATATTTAAAGTCGAACTCACATTACTAGTACTCTGTCAATGTACTATTGACGGGTAACAGTTTTAACTTGGCACGGGCGCATTCCCGTTTTCACGGTTAAGTTAGTACAACGAATTACGCGGATAAACGAATGGCCGTACAACGAATTACGCGGATAAAGGAATGGCCGTACAACGAATTACGCGGATAAACGAATGGCCGTACAACGAAACTTCGTATTGGGCCGCCAAACGCAGTGGCGGAACGCCTATATTGCTACTAAACAAATTAAAAACGCGGATAAACGTACTATCGATAAAAATTGACTTTTATCAATCCTTATATTAAGGATAATCGCCATCTAAATTAACTTTCGTACCCGGAAAATGGGAATGCGCCCCTTGGCACTGCCAAACATTCTTTGACACTGCCAAACTAAAGTTTGGACTCCAGCCAAACTAAAGTTTGGACTCCAAACTAAAGTTTGGATTTCTGCCAAACTAAAGTTTGGACGACTGATCACTGATTACTGATAACTGATCACTGATTACTGACAACAAGAAGGATTGCTTAATGAAAAGTTATAGAAAAGAATTGTGGTTTAATACATCAGGACGTCGCGCCTTTATTAATATTACTCCCCAAGTGGTCGAGTGTTTGCAGGAAAGCGGAATTCAAGAAGGATTCGTACTTGTCAACGCGATGCACATAACCGCGTCCGTCTTTATCAACGATGATGAATCTGGTCTCCATCAGGACTATGAGGATTGGCTTGAAGATATGGCCCCTCATGAGCCAATCAGCCACTATCGCCACAACCGCACCGGTGAAGATAACGGCGACGCTCACCTCAAACGACAAATCATGGGCCGCGAAGTGGTTGTCGCCATTACGGAAGGGCGCCTAGATTTTGGGCCTTGGGAACAAATATTTTACGGCGAATTTGACGGCGGCCGCCGCAAACGTGTCTTGGTGAAAATCATAGGCGAATAACCGATTAAGAAATCCGATTTTTCCAAAAAATCGGATTTCTCAGGATTTAAGCTTCACCTGTCCATTTAAAGCAAATAGGGTCTGTTTTTCCTGACTTTTAAACATGCAAGGTTTTCGGGTGTGTCCCACTTGTCCTACTGCTTTTGAAAAGGGGGCCATCAATTTGACAACATGGCCCTCAAAAAACCCTTAAATTTTTATTTTCATTCGCATTCAAAACCATATTCCGCTCACATGCCAACGTGGGCGCAATGGCGCACGCGCTACCAACAAGAATAACGGCGCATCCAGTTGTGATGGTAATCTCTTGGATATCCTTTCTTCTGGATAATAATGTTCCCTTAATGCCAATAATCGCTCAACACGCGCTTTTGTTGGTGGATGAGTTCGCAATAAAGAAGGTTCTGGCGAATAACGTTCCGGCCACAAAATTTGTTCTAGCATACGCCCTTGATAACGTTCCATTTTAATCAAAGCCGACGCTAAAGCTTCAGGATCGCCCAACAATTGTGCAGAGCCAAGATCAGCATTATATTCGCGAGTGCGTGACAGTGCCATTTGTAGCAAATCGGTAGCAATCGGTGCCAATATCAAAATCAAAATGGCAGCCCAACTTATAAGATAAATATCAAAGAATAATAGCAGCGGCAAATTCAAAACCAACAGAATTTTTCCAATGAGCGACAGAAAATGGGTTACACGGCTAGTGATATCTGCAAATCCCATAATATGCACATCTTCGTGAGAAACATGACTCAGTTCATGCGCTAACACGGCCGCGATTTCTCGCAACGACAAACGACGCAAAAGGCCGTCGGAAAGCGCGATAGCTGAATTTTCAGGCGTTCCAACGGCAAAAGCATTCATTACCTCACTAGGCAAATAAAAGAGTTTAGGGACGGCCGGCAATTCGGCACGTTTAGCGATAATTTGTAACACGGCATAAAGATTGGGCGCTTGATAAGGCATGATTTGTCGAGTACGGTACATCTTCAAAATCAAGTAGGGAGAAAGTACAGGATTGAAAAAATAAATAAACACCACCAGCGCAATCGCATAAAAGGCCATAAGCCCACCCCCAATCAGCCATCCCAATAAGCCCAACGTTATCGTCATCGCCACGACAAGTAGTATAGACTGAATAGTATTAAGTAATTTATGCTTAAACCATTGAGATTCATCCATAAAAACCTTGCCAAAGCTAAAGCTTTGGACTCCAATACAGGTTTAGTAAATAATGAGTAAGCAAGTTATTGTCTGTGTTGATGATGAGCCTACTATACTTGATAGTTTGGAGATAGAGCTCAAAAAAACGGTCGATGATGAGTATATCATTGAAATGGCCGAAAATGCTGAAGAAGCTTTGGAAGTCTGTGAAGAATTGCTGGAAAATGAGCACGAAATCGCTTTAGTCATTTCCGATTGCATCATGCCCGGCATGAAAGGAGATGAACTGTTAAAGCGTATTCACGCCCTTTCGCCAAGA